>JAXJYR010000215.1:0-7821 GCA_036306885.1 Longicatena sp. | reverse complement strand
TACTTACTTGAGGTTGTAAAACCCACTGTTCATAAAGTTCCATTCTAAATTCATATGTAAACGTAAGACGATTAGCTCTCACATGCTTAACTTCAGATCGTTGTTGAAGAATTTCAATTTGTTCTTCTGTAAAATAATTGTCTCTTTTTCCCATAAACATTAAAAATGGCACCTACAGTAAGGTGCCAGCACTGTCAAAGTGCTGTCCTTTCTATAGGTACCATTTTATTTTAAATCAAAAATGCTTTTATATTAATATTGTAAGAATGGATTCCATTGAAGTTCATTTTTAATAGTAGTCGCTTCACCATGTCCTGGATAAACAACTAAATCGGGATTCATTTCTTTAATTCTTTTTAAGCTTTGCATCATCTTTGTATTACTACTTGTATAGAAGTCTGTACGACCAATACTTCCTTGGAATAATACATCCCCGCTGAATAAATTGTTTTCCCATTCTAGCATACTGCAACCTTCACTATGACCAGGCGCATCATAAATAGTAACTTCAAAAGTTCCTATTTTTTGTTTACCAGGCATTAAAAAGTTTGGTTTTGTCAGAACTACAAGCGGATCATAACCAGATAAATTTAAACGTGGGTCACTTAATAATGGTGCATCTAGTTCATTCATATATAATGGTGCATTATATTTTTTAGCAAATGCATCAACACCACCAATGTGATCAAAATGAGCATGTGTTAAGAAAATACCATCCACAATTGCCCCTGCTTCATCTAAAACCGATTGTAATTTTTTAGATTTACTTCCTGGATCAATAATTAATACATGATTATCATTCCATAAAACATAAGTATTTACTTGAACCATTCCTAAAACATATCTTTGAATTTCTTTCATAAGTCTTTTCTCTTAATAAAAAAGAGCAATAAAGCTCTTTCTTATTTTTTCTCCTTGTGTGTTGTTTTTTTGTTACAACGTGGACAGTATTTTTGAATCTGCATACGTTCTGGATGTTTACGTTTATTACGTGTTCCGATGTAGTTTTCTTCACCACAGTCAGCACATTTGAAAGTGATTCTATCTCTCATTTTAACCCTCCTCTAACATAGTCTTTAAAATTATATCATAACACATATAAAAAAGCTAATATTTTTTTTATTTATTGATTTATTTTTCTTTATTTTTAAAATATGCATCTAATGCTTGTGGTACGATTACCGTCGAACAGATGTTTGCCTCTAGGTTATGTGTATCGGCACTTGATGTTGGTGCACTACATACAAAGGCAACTTCTGGATCATCATATGGTGCAAATCCGATTTCACTTGTATTGGTATAGTGTCCTTTTTTCTCACCTACAATATATACCTGTGCGGTACCAGTTTTGGCTGCGACCCCTTTATCCATCGTATTTAATGATACACCACAATGATTTTTCGTTACACAATCTCTAAACCCCTGTACAACTTCTTGTAAGTGATCATTATCACCACGAATCGATGATAATACTTTTGTTTTATTTTCATAAATGCGATAATCACTATTAATTTCTGTTGCATAATTTACTAGTTTTGGTTGTACACGATAACCACCATTGGCAATCGCACTTACATATTGCCCTAATTGTATTGGTGAATAAGTTTCAAATTGTCCAATTGAGTAGTCCAATAAGTTTCCTACTTCCTTAATATTACTACTCACTCCAATGGCTTCATTTGGTACATCTAATCCAGTTTTCACACCTAAACCAAAACTAGAATAATAATTACGCATTAATTTAAGTGTTTCTTCCGCTTTATCAATGGAAATATTTAATGATTTTCCATATTCATAAGTACCACCAGCTAATTTAATCACACTTTTCCACATATAAACGTTACTTGATACAGCTAAAGCTTCTTGACCATTCACTAGACCATAATTTTTATATGAGCTTTTCTTTAATCCAGCGATATTCATCTCATTGTCATCTTCTAAGCTATCGGCCGTTTGGACGCCTTCATTTAACATCATATATACCGTAGCTCCTTTGGCAACGGAACCAACTTGATAACTATTTAAATAAATACCAGATGCAAATTTGGTGATTGATTTATCTTCATTTTGCATTGCTCCACTCATCGCATAAATTTCACCAGTATGGGGATTCATTAACAGCATGAAACATTGGCTAAACGCTTCACGTCCCGCAGTACCTCCATATTTAGTAAGCGTATCAGATAAGATTTTATCAACTTTATTTTGTAGATTAATATCTATTGTTAGGTGTAAATCATAACCTTTTTTACCCATACTAATTTCATCAAGTACTGCGATTCCATCATCACCATAATGAACTTCTTGAATACGTGGTGTACCACTTAATAAATCTTCATACTGCTTTTCTAATCCACTAATTCCTACACGATCCGTAATTGAGTAACCTTTTGCAGTATAGTATTCACGTTCCTCAAAAGGAACCCCTTGTTTGGTAGTAGAAACACGTCCTAATACATCGCGTAACGTATCTCCATATGGATATTCACGCTTCCATGAACCAAAATCAACATCAAAGCCTCTAAATTCATCCTTATGTTCCATTAAATATGCAACATCTTCATTTTTCGCATCTTCAACTACAACTTTCATTTGCGATGCAGGAAGCTTATTCATTGCTTGATAAACTACATAAGCGTTTTGTTCCTCTTTAGATGCTATTTTTTCAGCCATTTCCTTCGTAATTTTACTACGAATCAAGGCATCTTTTTGAACACTCGTTGTAATTGACATTAATTCATCTTCACTTAATAAATGAGAACCATCACTAGAGTATCCATTTTCATCACGATATAAAAATAAATATAAATCTTGATAATCAGAAAGATTTAATTTTTGATTTTTAATCTCAAAAGTCTTTGCAAATTTTTTAGCTAATTCCCATTTTTCTTCATTATTCGTTCCTTCTGGAGGAAAATAAGTGATATTTAAAGAAGAAGCACTTTCTACTACAACATTCCCATTTCGATCATACATCGAACCACGTGCTACTAATGTACGTTGTTGTTGTGAAGAATAATTTTCTAATTTAATTTTATAATTTTCATGTTCTTTCACTTGAATATAAAAAAGTCTCAAGACCACAATTAAAAATACTGAAACGATAATAATACTTAACAGTACAATACGATGATTCACAATCTTTAAATAATTATTTTGAGTTTGTAAAACATCGGAACTACGTTTTAATTTTTCCTGATCCCATTCACGAAAAGGATTTCGAAACATAAAATCACTCCTTGCCTTTAATTATAATACATACCCACTAAAGTTTCTAGCATTCTTGTCAAATTATCCGATATTGATTATAATTAATAGAGAGATCAAGAAAGGATTGATTTATATGAAACGTCAAGATACTCGAAGTATTCAAGTTGGTAATTTAACTTTAGGTGGTAATCACCGAGTTATTATTCAATCTATGTGTAATACACGTACTGCCGATGTTGAAAAAACAGTACAACAAATTTTAAACTTAGAAAAAGGTGGCTGTGAAATTATTCGTCTAGCAATTTTAGATGAAAAAGATGCAAATGCCATTCGTGAAATAAAAAAACATGTTCATATCCCTTTAGTTGCGGATATTCATTTTGACTATCGCTTAGCGATTTTATGTGCTGAAAATGGTATTGATAAAATTCGTATTAACCCTGGAAACATTGGTTCACATGATAAAGTACAAGCGGTAGTAAATGTATGTAAAGAAAAAAAGATTCCAATTCGTATTGGAATTAACTCTGGATCTTTAGAAAAAGATATTCATGAAAAATATGGTAAACCTACTGCCGAAGGTATGATTGAAAGTGCGAAAAGACATGTTCAAATTTTAGAGGACTTAGATTTCTATGATATTTGTTTATCATTTAAATCAAGTGATCCATTATTATGTATTGAAGCATATCGTAAAGCAAGTGAAGTCTTCCCTTATCCTCTTCATTTAGGGGTTACTGAAGCTGGTACACGCATGACCAGTGCGATTAAAAGTTCTATGGCTTTAGGGTGTTTATTAAATGAAGGAATTGGAAGTACCATTCGTATTAGTGTCAATGGAGACCCGATTCATGAATTAGGTATTGTAAAACAATTATTAAAATATTGTAACCTAAAAAAAGATGTGCCAAACTTAATCGCATGTCCAACCTGTGGACGTACTGCATGGAATATGCAACCAGTTGTCGATGAAATTGAAGCCTTCCTGACAACGATTGATAGCGATGTAACAGTTGCGATTATGGGATGTGCTGTCAATGGTCCTGGTGAAGCAAAACACGCTGATATCGCCATTGCAGGTGGTCATAACGAAGGATTATTAATTAAACGTGGTCAAATCATTGAAAAAATCCCACAAGAAAAATTGGTTGAGCGTTTAAAACAAGAAATTTTAGATTTTGTGAAATAATAAAATGGTGGCAGTAATCATCAGATATGATAACTCCACCATTTTATTATTCTTCTTTTAACTACTTTAAATATGAAATCTGCGTTTTAATTCGTTTCTTGCCTTACGATCTCCAATAATTAATGTTCCTACAAACATTAATACTGAAATAACGAAAGGTAGAAAGGCTAGATAAATATGTTTTTCCCACTCTACCAAATATAATACAATTGGGATGATACTACAGATAATCATCATAATTTGAAACATCATATAACTTTGCCAATTTCTTCTAATAAAAAACATACATCCTAAGATAATAACATCCACTAGAAGAATACCAAAAGGAAGAACATAATTAATGGACCAGCCTTGATAACCAATTACCATATCAATCGCAACACACGATAAAATTGCAATTAATACAAGGATAAAGATTTTACTACGATATCCTGCTGTACCTAACACCGCATAGCGTAGCACTAAATAAAAATATAATAAAATTAATCCTGTAATAATACTCCACCAAATTTGTGAAGTCGTGAAAATATTAATCACAATCAACAATAATTCCAAACAAATTGCGACAAATAAATATAAATTGGTAATCAACTTCATTTTTCGCATTCTTACCTTTACATCAGGATACATATTTTCAACAGGATCCCCTGGAATTAAGATGGACTTACAAAGAGGGCATGTATCTGTTTCATCTAATACTTCTAAATTACAATTTCGACATTTAGCCATAATTTACACCATTACTTTCTATTTCAACTTGAATACCATCACTACTAATTTTTTTGAAGAAACCTCTTTGAATACGCATATCAACTAAATCATAAACAATACTAAAGACCAACATATCCTCATAGGAACAGATGGTACAACGTATGTGTTGACCAACTGAAACCGGAATATAGGCATGGAATTGTTCAATATAAGGACGATAAATGTCTGATACATCAATTCTTCCAATATTGGTAATGGTTGTAGTATTTGCTAATGCAGATGTTTTATATACCACACGCATTCCTAATTTTTTAAGTGGTAATGGTAACATTCGTAAAAGAATATTTTGTTGGTTTGAGACATTATATGAGAATATTTTTTCAAGATGTTCTTTATTCATCTGTTCTTTCAAGCTTGTTTGAACACATTGTAAAATATCTTCAAAACTATAATCTTCTTTATCCGCAATAAATTCTGCTGAAATCATCACAAAGAAATTCTTTGTTGTAATGGAATTAAAATACGGTCTTAGGTTGACAGGTACAGCTACACGGATAGGTTTGTCACAAATCGAACGATTTAAATATTCACTATATACACTGTAGATATAAGTAGCCACAAGATATTCATTAATACTTGCGCCATATTTTTTACATACTTCTTTTAATTGCGGAATATTAATATATCCATGTAAAACACCTAATTCCCCTTTTGGTAAACGTTCCCCTTTCACTAAAAGGGCTTTTTGCGTTTTATAGTGCTTTGGACTACTTTTACGATAGTTTTTTAAGAAACTGTCTTCACGATTCAATGATGTTTCACAAGTAAATTGATTACTTGCCTGAATTTCAGGATGAACCAAACGTAAATATTGATAGGTTAACTCACGTAAGAAATTAACACCACCCATCCCATCTGTTAAAACATGAAACACTTCTAAATTAATTCGATACTTGTAATATGTCACACGAAATAAATAGCTATGAGAAGCATTACCACGAATAAATTGACAAGGATAAGTTGACTCTTCTTGAACAATTGGTGCTTTTTTACCATTTTCCTCAAAATAATACCAAAATACACCACGGCGAAGACGCATATTAAATCCATCAAATTTAGGTAAAACTAAATTTAAGGCCTCCTGTAATAGTTCTGGAACAATTTTCTCCGATAATGTTACACTTATACGATAGACATTACTCATATGCTCTCCCGCGATAACCGGAAATAAATGAGCTGTATTATCTAATTTATCCCATCGTAACTCACGATAATATTTACCTTTTTTGACGATGTTTTGTTCTTGGATTTCATTATTTTTTCTTCTCACTATTATCACCTTTTTCAACTTAAATTATACCATGTTTATATTTTACGTTCAACCTAACTCATTATGTGTTATAAAAATTAAAAAAAACCGCTAAAATTTAGCGGCTTTTATTCCATATAATCATCTAATACATTTGGATTAAATGTACCTTCTTTTAACATTGCGATTTCATTAAAATAAGGTGCATTTCCATTTACATATGGTGTTTCTAAAATTTTTACGACATGCATTAATTTAGGATGATGAACAATTGTTTTTAAAGCATCATATCCAATTTCTCCAAATCCGATGTTAGAATGACGATCTTTTCGAGCTCCTTGCACATTTTTTGAATCATTAATGTGTAAACATACTAAATGTTCTAAACCAATGACCTCATCGAATTCTGCTAGGACGTTATCAAAGTTATGAATATCATAACCGGCATCATGAATATGGCAGGTATCCATACATACTTTGATTTGTGAACCATATTTACATTTAGATTTAATATAAGCTAATTGTTGGAAGTTATAACCTAATTCACTTCCTTTTCCAGCCATTGTCTCTAGGGCGATGTATAAATCATCAACGTGTTCCATTGCTAAATCTAACCCTTCGACAATTTTATCTAAACCAACTTGTTCTCCAGCTTTAACATGTGAGCCAGGATGTAAGACAATGATTTTAGCACCAATTTGTTTGGTACGTTCAATTTCTTGTTGTAAAAAAGATACCCCTAATTCAAAGGTTTCAGGTTTTAATGCATTAGCTAGATTAATAATATAAGGTGCATGAATAATAATGTTTTCTAAAGGAATGTTATGTTCCTTCATTACTTGTTTCATTTCCTCAATACGTAATTCATTCATAGGTTTACGACGCGTATTTTGCGGAGCACCTGTATATAACATAAATGCATTGGCGTTATAAGATAATGCCTCTTTAATCGAACCTTCTAAGTATAAAGGAGCACTCATTGATACATGTGAACCTATTTTCATAGTTCTGAGTTCCTTTTTTCAATTTGTTTAGCTTTAGCACGTTCTTTCTTTTGGCGTTGAATATCTTCTTTAATCATATTACGACGAGCACGACGTTTTAATTTTTCAACCTCTGCTTGACGTTTTTTCTTATATCCTGGTTTTACTTGTTTTTTCTTTTTCGCTAATACTAACGCAATTTCTTTTTCAAGTGGATCATCGCGACGGGTTTTTTTCTTGTGTAATGGTTCTAATGTTACCCATTGTCCATTTTTAACATTTTGATGATCAAAATGAACACCTTTTACTTCAATTTGACGAATCACTTGATCTTCTTTTTTCGTATATAATGCGTAACAAATTCCATCTTTTCCAGCACGTCCAGTACGACCTGCACGGTGAATATAGTAATCTAAATC
>JAXJYR010000214.1:0-8388 GCA_036306885.1 Longicatena sp. | reverse complement strand
TTGTATAATGACTTCCTACGGCGGCATTATCCGCATCAGGTTATAGGGTCGAAGTTTAATTACTTCCTCTCAGCCTGTCAGTACAAGCTCCCCTGCATTTTCAGTTGTAAAATAAAAACAGGAGACAACCTTTTGGGATGCCTCCTGTAAAAAATCTTTGTATAATGACTTCCTACGGCGGCATTATCCGCATCAGGTTATAGGGTCGAAGTTTGATTACTTCCTCTCAGCCTGCTAATACAAGCTCCCCTGTATTTATTTCGCTTAGCATTATACACCTACTTTTATGAAAATACAATGGGTTCTCCAAAAAAGACACAAAATATTTAATTTGATAGTGGGTCAAGAGACTATTTATAACGGATAACATTTTCACAGTAGATTTCAAGGCATATCAATGCTAAAATCTACCCACTTCATTTCTATGCAACTTGCGCAGAAGTGAACAAACACAACTTCTACACAGTTTGAGTAGAAGTTAAAAGGGACTTGCAATATTCGGTTATTCTTCCATGACCTCTAACATCATTCTTGTTCCCAACTTAAAGCCATTCTGAAAAATCAAACAGTCTATATTGGTTTGATGCTCTCGCACACAATCGCTATATTTCTTAAATAGCTCTTTCTGTTCATTCGTCAAGGTGGCTTTGAGTTTTTCTTCATTTCTGCAGATCAGCTCCTGTAGCTTCTTGTACTCCTTGGAGGATATGTCATACTCAGTTGGCTCGATGTTGCCGTACCAAAATGCTTCAAAAATTCCCGTGCTGCATCATATGTGCCACCACAAAAGCGTTTTACGAATAAAAAAGAAGCGATACTCGGTTATCAAACCATGTATCGCCAACTTTTGTTTAACCAACCCCGTCTGACAGATACCGTAAAATAGTTAAATTTTGGTTTAACTGTTTTACGAATACCCGCCTAATAAGCTTGTGCTTTTTTTTATGTATTAGTCTTTATCTTTTGGAAGTACGATATTTAATAAAATTGCGACCATCGCAGCAGGTACAATTCCTGAACCACCAAAGATTAATTGAATAAATTGTGGTGCACTTGCAAGAATTCCAGCATTTGCCCCCATACCATATCCAACCCCTAATGCTACCGCAACGATTGATAGGTTACGTCCTGTTAGTGGTTCTTTGGTAATTAATTGAATACCACTAATAACGATCGATGAGAACATCATTACTGCAGCTCCACCTAATACCGCTTGTGGCATAATTGAAACTAATGCCCCTAATTTTGGACAAAGTCCACATAAAATTAAGAAGATAGCTCCTGTCGCTAATGTGAAACGGTTTACGATTTTTGTCATCGCAACTAAACCAACGTTTTGTGAGAATGATGTGTTAGGAAGAACCCCAAATAAAGCAGCGAATGATGAACCAACACCATCACAAATTACTCCTCCAGAAAGTTCTTTATCAGTCGCTTCACGACCTAATCCACCTTCCATAACACCTGAAATATCTCCAACTGTTTCTACTGCAGTTACAATAAACATAATCATAACTGGAAGAATGGCACGAAGGTCAAATACTAGCTTAACTGGCATAATTGTCGGAATGGCGAACCATGCCGCATTTGCGACTTTATCCCAGTTTAATACCCATGATTTTGTGAATTCTACACCATCGGCAGCAACACCAGTAGTAGGTAATACAAATCCCATTAATAACGCAGCTAAATAACCACATAAAATTCCTAATAAAATCGCTGATGAGCTTGTGAATCCTCTAGTACCATGTTTAAAGAATAAAATCATCGCCAGAACAAAGATTGCCAAACATAAGTTTTCCATAGAACCAAAGTCTTTGGCAGTGTTTCCTCCTCCAAATGAGTTAATTCCAACTGAGATTAAACTTAACCCGATCGATAATACAACAGTTCCCGTTACAACTGCTGGGAAGAACTTACGTAATGGTTTTAAGAAGAATCCTAATACTCCTTCAAATAAACCTCCAATAATCGAAGCTCCCATAATTGCACCGTAGGCAAGAACTCCTCCTCCCATTGTCGCAGCTACTGAGTTAAATACCCCAATAAATCCTGAAGATGTACCCATAATAATAGGAACATTCCCTCCAATTGGACCAATTGCGAATAATTGAACTAATGTTACAATCCCTGCAACTAACATAGCGTTTTGAAGTAGGTGTAGTTGTAAATCCGCAAATTCTCCAGCCGCTAAACCACAAGTTCCGGTAATAATCAAAAGTGGTGTCAAGTTTCCAACAAACATTGCCATAACGTGTTGTAAACCTAAAGGAATGGCTTGTCTCAAAGGCACTTTACCATCAAGTTTAAAAACGTTTTCTGACAAATTTTGTTTTTCATTCATAAATAGTTTCTCCTTTCTAACATATGTATTCATTATATCATTATATTTCTACATCACTCAAGCATTCTTTACATAGATAATCATTATTTATCAGTATATAAATAATAAATGGATATTATATGCTTTGATTAAATAGATATACATAAGTTAAAAAGAACCGACAAAATCTTTGTCGGCTCTTAAGCTATCCTTTTAAATGTACTTTTTCTTCTTCGATTATGACAATATCATTTTTCACCATCATTCCAACCACATGATCTAAAATTTCAGTAGTTGCTGAAGTCACTTTACTCCATCCAAACATTTTGGCGATTTCGCGTTTTAAATCTTCAGTATTCATTGAGAATTGTAAAGTTAATACTTCTTTGGCTCCGTTCATTAATTCTTGATAAGGAATCATATCAAGCGAACGACGTTTTTCCTGCGAAGGTATTCGGAAGTTTGTATACATCAGTGGTGATAATGAACCCCAATAGAATACATTTTGCGTACATGGTGATTGCGTTAGATTATCCTTATACTTCATTTCTTGGGCTGCGCTTGCTAAAGCGTTTTTTAAACGTGGTCCAATTCTACTTACACCCCACGCATCCATGACACGATGAAATAATTCATCTTCACTGATTGGCGCTTCAACATCTAAAACCTGAACCATTTGTTCCTTTAGTTTACTACGACTTTCGAATAAAGCGGCTGCTTCGGCTCCACCTCGACATGGATTTAATTTTGCCATCACATATTCAGGATATGTTTTTACTTCGTCGACAACCACTGCTTTCTTAAATTCGAAGCTTGTATTCCCTTTAGGTGGTTCTTCTGCTTCTACGCTTGGTTGTTTAGAATCCTCGACAAACTGTTTGATACGAGCTAAGACATCGCCACGATGTTCCCACCAATCTAAAATAAACAGTTCCATAACATTCCATCCTAGTCGCTTCAATACTGAGATTTGTGAAACACTGCGATCTCTTGTGGTAATCGCAGAGGCATATTGGAGTCCATCAAGCATAATTCCGACAAGATAGTTTTCTGGTCTTTGTGGATCTTTAATCGCAATATCCACTTTAAAACGTGAGCTTCCGACAAAAGTATTGACATCATAACCTTCTACTCGTAATGCTTCCGCAATTTTTTCAACGTATGTATCTCTTAAGGTATTTACCTTTGTCGTAGTTTGGTTTAGTTTACCATTCATTGCGTATTCAAGGAATGCTTTTAATTCAGCTGCCCCTCTTGCACGAGTACGGTTTAAATCAATTTGATGTGGAAGTAAGGTTGAGAAGACAACCATTTCCTTACGTGAACGAGATACCGCAACATTTAAACGACGTTCTCCACCATCTCTATTCAATGGTCCAAAGTTCATCGAAACTCTACCATCTTCATCTGGTCCATAACAAATAGAGAATAAGATAACATCTCTTTCATCCCCTTGCACATTTTCTAAGTTTTTTATGAAAATTGGTTCATATAAAGCATTGGCTTTTTCTTCAAACGTTTTATCTTTTCTAAACTCTTCCATCAATAAATCATCAATTAATAATTGTTGGGTAACGTTAAAGGTTACCACTCCAATTGATTGGTTACATAAACTATCATCAAATAAACGTCTACGAATTTCTTCAATAATCGCTTTGGCTTCTTCGTGGTTCACACGGTTTTTACCTTTACGATAAGTACCCTTCACTTCAACAAATTTTACCATTGATGTTTGATTTTCTACACTTGGGAAGGTCATCAAACGGTTTTCATAAAATTGCATATTCGAGAAGGAAATCAATGATTCATGTTCACTACGATAGTGCCAGCTTAAATATAATTGTGGCATTGATAAAGATAAACAATCGTCCAAAATACTTTCTAAGTCTTCTTGTTCCAGATTTTCTTCATCGATATTTTGGGCTTGGAAGAAGCTTGTTGGTGGCATTTGTTTAGGGTCACCTACTACAATTAAGTTTTCTCCACGAGCAATCGCTCCGACTGCGGAAGAGGTTGGTAATTGCGATGCCTCATCAAAGATCACCAAATCAAATTTAGGATATTTCGGATCGATGTATTGTGCTACTGACATTGGCGACATTAACATACATGGTGTTAATCTTCTTAATAAATTTGGAATTTGATCAAATAACTTACGAATCGACATTGCTCTTCCATTGGATTTGATTGCACGTTTTAAAATCGCAATTTCGGATGAATTAGATAAGTTACGAATCGTTGGAATACGACTGGATAATCGTGCTGCCAATTCTTCTTTGGTTAATTGTTGGAATTGTGATGTTGCTTCACGATAACGTTTTAAAGTATCGCACATAGATTCATACGTAAACTTCATCACATCTTCTTTTTCACTCATTAGATATTCCACGATAAATAAGGTCGCTGCTTTTTCAAACATTGGACATAATTCATCTAAATGATATTGACTCGCTTCATATCCACTCACTAAATTACCTAAACCTTCTTTTTCGAGCGTTGCACGTGCATCTGAGTATAATACAAATTCACGTAATTCACTTCCATGCATTTGAATTAGTACATTTAATTTTAAAATAGATTCTAAGTAATTACTTGGTTTACGATATGTTACATATTGGGCTTGTTCATTTGCTTGGTTCAAGATAGATTCCAACTTATTAACATAAGTATTACTTTGATTTAATAAGAAGTTCTTCACTTCATTACGGGCTGGACATTGGTGGTATGCATCTTCTAATTGTGATTGTGTTTCAATTACTTGTTTAAATAGATTTGTATCATGCATCCATCTTCCATAAACCGCTTGGAATCCATTTGCTTGTTGTTGCTTATTTTGTTTTGCTTGATCATATGCTGCCAACTGCCCACAATAATAAATTAAATTATCTTTACTAATTGCGGTTGGGTCTTTCGCATAGCTCGCAAGCTGTTTCACAACTTTCTTTTCGTTCATTCCTTTAAACAAGAAGAAAGAATTACTTGCTTCATGATAAGCACTTTGAATTTGTTGATATGGAATTGGTACATTCATATGGAACACAGGAGCTAATTCTGCATTTAATTTTTGCACCTCTGCTTCATAAGTAAACCATTGTTGGATGGCATATGTATATTGATTTTTCACGTCAAAGTCAAATAACAATTGATCCTTAAATGAAGATGTTTCATAAATCTTCATTACTTTCAACATTTGTTCAAACTGGGCTTTTGTTTCACATATACTTAATAATTCATATAACGTTTCATTTTCCTGCAACAAGGATAATTCATCTAATAATTGGTTGGATTGTTTTTCCAACAATTCCTTAGTAGCCATCGAATATTGATGTACCTCTACGTCCTTTAATGGATGATTTGCGGCATCGATTTGTCTTCCTGCTACACAATAATCATTCACTAGCATTTGTTTTTGCGCTAAGGTCGTTTCCTTCATCCATGCTAAATCTTTTGAAGTAAATAAGGAAACATCCTTCACATCAACCAATTCCTCACCACGATTCATATATTCGTATAGTGATTTCCCAAAGGAAGTTGGATAATGAATTGCTTCCATTAAGCTATCTAATTTGCATCTTAATGCATATAATTCATCTGCTTTATTCGCAAATTCTTGTGGATATTGTAGCTGACCTAATTCCATTGTTTGATCTAATTGTGATAATACATCGCGCTTACGGGCTTTATCTGAATGTAGCTCTAAACAGAATGGACCTAACCCTATTTTTTCTAAACGTTTCTGTACAACATTTAAGGCCGCACTTTTTTCGGCAATAAATAAAACACTCTTATTATGATACAATGCATTCGCAATCATATTGGTAATCGTTTGCGACTTACCAGTACCTGGAGGACCATGGAGGATAAAGCTTTGTTGTTTATCTGCTAAACAAACTGCACTTAATTGTGATGAATCGACATCGACTGGTAACGCTAAATCACTTGGTTTGTAAGCTTTATCAAAGTCAACATCCTTTAATACATCCTCTACTTCCCAACTGATTTTTCCATCCATTAATGATTTAACTACTTTATTGGCAGCCAAATCATCACTACGATTACGTAAATCATTCCACATTACAAATTGTTTAAAAGAGAATAATCCAATCGTCACAAGTTCTAATACTTTCCATCTTTTTTGATTTTTAATTGCTTGTGTTACCATTTGGAAGACAAGCTTTACATCGACACCACTTTCATCCATTGGTAAAGTCGATAAGCCATTAATTTCTAATTTAAAATCTTGTTTCAACATTTCTAAAAGCGTTTCATTAAATAAAACATCTTCATCACGTTCACGAATGACATATCCAGCCTTAGCTGATTTACGAATTACTTCAATTGGTACTAATAATAATGGTGCATAACGTGGTTTTTCACTAATATCATTTTCATACCATTTTAAGAACCCTAATGCCATATACAATGTGTTAGTACCATTTTCTTCGATACTTAATCGCGATGCCCGATATAAATTACGCATGATAAGTTCAGTTGTTTGCGCATTATGAAAGCTTCGCATCCGTTTACTTTTAAATTCACTTTGCATCAACTGTTTTAAGTATGCTTCATTTTGACTGGTATCAATTAGTGAACCATTGACTGTCGGTAAGCTTACATCTTCAGGTGCTCCTAATACTTGATACTCTCTACCATCATTTAATTCATCTTCAATCAGGTGTAAATCTGTCACCATTAATTGCAAAGCATTTTTATTCATTCTTACACTAATTAATGGATTTCTTAAACTCATATCAAGTAATTTACGTTCCCATGTTTGAATACGGGTTAATTCAGCCTTATTGACTGATGCCAAATGATTGGTAATTGATAATTCGACATTTTTATCTTGAATATCTTTGGTACGTTCTTCTAAGATATAATCCTTTTGTAAGTCTTCACTTTTCTCTGGGAATGGACGAATCCCTGACCCGCGACAACGTTTGACATCGACAATTAAATCAAAATCCTTCGCTAAATTCGCATTCCCAATTTTCATTGCCTCTTCAAAAGAAACAAATTGATCATTATTGGAAATCGTACTTTCAAATAATACAATATCATGTATTCCTTCAGCACTAAATTTCTCAACTGTTGCCAAATCATCAATGACACATTCTGAGAAGGTTTCTTCCTTACTCCAACATCCCACATAAGCATGTCCTTGAATAAAGACAATTAAAGGATGTAAACCAATTGCTTCCATTAAAGAAGCATATAAACAACTCATTTCAATACAATTTCCGGTATTTAAACGTAAAACATCCTTTGGCATACGGACCCGCTGACCAAAGCTTTCAAATGATGTTTTAATTGGGGTATAAATAATATGATGTTTCCAAACTGCTTGATATAATGCTTGTAGCTGAGCCATTACTTGATTGACATTTTGACTCATATATCCAGTAAAGGAACTAGAACCAGTCATTTTTTCTAATTCTTGACTCGCCTTTACCACTAGCTCTGTTATATTTACATTATTGGGTGTCACAAATGACGCAATTAACTCAGGAAGTGTATGTGTACCCATCCAGTAATCAAAAGGTAAAATCTCCATCGGATGATTTTCTTGAATCAGCACTTCCTCATTACAGCTTAATGTAAAACTAATATTACTCATGACTTTTTCATTAAAAGCTGCTAATTTTTCATAAGACATCTTTAAATAAGGACGACTTAAAATAACCCCTTTACCAGCTTCAATTTCATCAATTTTAATTTCATAGTCATCGACAATATCGCTTTCCATTTCAATTTTCAACACTGCATTTTTAATGGTTTCCTCACCATCATTTCCAATCACAATACGTTGAATAAAAGGAATATAATTATAATGTAAAGCATATGATATCACCTTCAGCATATCTACTTGAAATGTTAATTGATTCATAAAATCCCTCCTTCTTTTTTTATTTCTATCACGTATAATCAATTTAGGTCAGTAAATTGATTATATCTCCTTTCTGGCCTATCATAAGTTTGCATATCATTCGGCCAATTTGATATGCTTATATTGCACTGTGGATTTGTCTCTGTTTCTGTACAGCCTGACTGTTTCGAGGTGATTC
>JAXJYR010000213.1:0-1173 GCA_036306885.1 Longicatena sp. | reverse complement strand
TCCATTCCAACTTTTTTTAAATACATCATCGCTTTTTTATAGGCTTCCTCTTTACTTTGCTTCAAAATTTTCATTGGTCCAATCATACAATTTTCTAAAACTGTTTTATTTTGAAACAAATTGAAACTTTGAAAGACCATTCCAACTTTTATGCGATGTTGATTAAGATTAATTTTTTCTTTTAAAATGTTTTTTCCTTGATAAAGAATTTCTCCCCCATCAGGATACTCTAATAAATTAAGACATCGAAGTAAAGTAGATTTCCCGCTTCCACTTGATCCAATAATGGTAATAACCTCTCCCTTTTCAACATGAAACTCAATATCATTTAAGACGTTTAAATTTCCAAAGTGTTTTTTCAGATGATGAATATTGATCATATGCTTGGCCCCCATGATACGCCCCCTAGTTTAAGATATTTGGTACGGTTTGTGACGTCGGAAAAGATGTTTTAGCCATATTCATTTTTTTCTCAATCAAGCGTAAGATTTGTGTCGTTATCGTGGTTAATACTAAATAAATTAAACAAGTAATAAAAAACGTTTCTGAATAAAGCATGGCACTTCCTGCAACTGAACGTGATTGGAAAAAGACTTCAATTACCCCAATGACATTTAACATCGAACTATCTTTAATATTCACGATAAATTCATTTCCAATCGATGGAAATGAATTTTTAATAGCTTGTGGTAAAACAATATACATCATTGCCTGAACACTAGACATTCCAATACTACGTGCCGCTTCGATTTGTCCTTTATCAATCGCTTGAATGCCAGATCGAATAATTTCTGCCATATAAGCACCTGTATTGACAGAAATAATGATAATCCCTGCCGTTAAGGCTGACCATCCTAGTGCAGGACGCAAAGCATAATATAAAAACATCGCTTGAACCATCATCGGTGTTCCTCTAAAGAACCAAATATAAATACCAACTATCGTATGACATATCCTTTTTATACATTTAATAAAAGCTGAATCACGAGGTTCAATTGAAATGGCACGAATCCCACCAAGCATAAGACCAATGATTAATCCAAATAATGTTCCTAAAAAGGCTAATAATAAAGTGATTTTGATTCCATACCAAAATAAGTTGAAATTACTTGTAAACAACTGATATGCTTTTTCAAAGAATTCTATTTCAAACATAGGCTTACTCTCCTGTTG
>JAXJYR010000212.1:0-10783 GCA_036306885.1 Longicatena sp. | reverse complement strand
TAATAAAGTATCTAAGCTTAATTCAAAGGGACATATATGATGGATACGGGCAATTTCTTGTACCTCTTGTTTAGTAATTAAATCATATTTATTTAATAACGCTTGGATGGCATCCTTATTACGTTCATAATAACCTATTGCATAGCTACATTTATCAGGGTCACAATCACGTTCCTCTAAGAAACAAATTTTATCCTTAGCCGTAATTTGAATCGTTTGGAAGGGCGAAAAATGATTGATGGTCTGCATTGTATCAATGGCTGTTTTGGCTGTGACATTTTTAGCACATAAATAAAAGATTTTATCAATCGTATTATTTCCTATGCTTTTTAAGGCAGGGAATAAGGTAGAAATGGTTTTTCCAATTCCTGTTGAAGCTTGAAGAAATAAAGGCTCCTTGGCTTCAATACTACGATATACTGCAGCACATAATTGTTTTTGAGTGGGACGATATTCACCATAAGGGAATGTAAGCTTTAAACCATGTTCAATGGCACGTTGATGTAAGTGTTCTTTTTTCTTCGCCCAATAAACATATTTGCTTAAGGTTTCAAGATAAAAATCTTCTAATTGTTGCTTGGTATAGATTTCTTTAAAATAAACTTCTTCTTTACTTACAATATGAACATATCTTAGTGATACCTCTAATTGTTCAAAGCTAAAATGTTGAATCATTGCCCCATAAAGTAAAAGTTGAGCTTCATGTACCTTATCCTTTTTAACTTTATCAATTGGCGATGTTGTTGTCTTAATTTCTTCTAAGATCCAATGATCATCTTTTTGATATAATAAATCACAGCGTCCTTCAATCATAAATTCTAAACCATCTAAGGTATCACTACGACGTAAGAAGATTTCCTTTTCTTCATTTTTAAAATGACTTTGAATGTCACGATGAATTTGGGCACCAATCCATGCTCGTTCATTATCTAAACTAGTAGAACCTAAGTCTCCACTAGTATATACAAATTCAGCTAAATCTCGAACGGATAAACGAAACATGTAATGCACCCCTTTCTGTAACAATAATTGTATGCACAAATTGTCTCTTTTTCAAGATGTAAAAGCATGATATAATCTTAATACGTGAGGTGTATGAAGATGAGAGAATTTATCATTCAAGAAAATGATGCGAATCAACGCTTAGATAAATTTATTAGTAAAGCCATTCCTTTATTACCAAAAGGATTAATGTATAAAAGTATTCGAAATAAAAAAATTAAAGTCAATCGTAAACGTTGTGAAATTTCCACACGTTTAAATGTGGGCGATGTCGTACATTGTTTTATTGCCGAAGAATTTTTTGAGGATAGCAAAAGCTTAGACTTTCTACAAGTCCCAGCTGATTTAAAGGTTGTCTATGAAGATGATGATGTCATTGTGATTGATAAACCTCATGGCTTATTAAGTCATAAAGATAGTAAAGAAATTCAAGATAATGCCCAAGATCGATTATTACATTACTTATATTTAAAAAATAAACAAACAGAAGTTAGTTTTACACCAGCCTTTGTCCATCGTTTAGATCGTAATACCACAGGACTGATGATTGCGGGGAAAAAAGCTGAGTCATTACGTTTATTAAATGAAGCGATGAAACAACATACGATTCATAAATATTACTTATGTATTGTGGAAGGTGTTGTACCCAAAAATCAGGATACGATTGTTTGTTATCATCAAAAACTAGCGAATAATCAAGCTAAAATTAGCTTTGAACCGATTAAAGATGCTAGTAAGATTACTACAAGCTATAAGGTCTTAAAAAGAAGCGCAACGCATACGATGATTGAAGTTGAATTACATGGAGGAAAATCACATCAAATTCGTTCCGTATTATCGGCAATTGGTCATCCACTAGTTGGCGATGTGAAATATGGAGCGAAAAAAGATGGTTCTAAGCACTACCATCATTTACTTGCATATCGTTTATATTTTGATTTTGAGTACGAATCCTTACCACAATTAAATAAACAAGAAATTACATGTAGTAAAGATAGTATGATGAAATTATGGAATCAACTAAAATAGCAAAGTATGAAAGTGCTTTGTTTTTTTATGGAAAAGGATAAAACTAGAAACAAAAAAATAAATTTTGTTAAAATTTGTGAGAAATTATAAATAAATCATTAATTCACTTGAAATTCACATTAAGGAGTATATAATAAAAATTCGTTAAAGCGTAAGTTTTATCACGAAAGGAGAGGACAAACGTGGAACAATTTATTAAGGATATTGTAGCATATGATAAAAAAGCGAGAGAGCATGTAGCAACCCAAAAACGGCAACTACAGGCTTATCGTAGTGAATTGAAACAAGAAGTTGCAACACTATATGAAACATATGCACAAGAGGAAAGTCAAAAATTAAGTACATATGAAGCAGAACTAAAAAAAGATTATGAAACATATGCAATGCAGCAAGAACAACAAAAACAAGCTGAAATCACATATTATCAATCAATTAGTCAAAACCAAAGTCAATATGTAACGGCGATGGTAAATAAGATTTGCGATGGTTTAAAAGAGGAAAAACTATGAGTTCATCAGCTATTTATGCCAAAGCTAGAGCGATGCAAGCAAACCTACTTACCAAAGAAGACTATGAAAGCTTAGTTCATAAAGCAAGTGTATCGGCATTAATTTATGAACTCCAACAAAGCAAAGGTTATCAAGAAGTGATGAAGGAAGCAAGTACAAGATTACATCGTGGGGCACTAGAAGCACTACTGCACCATATCTTATACCAACGCTTTCGTAAACTGTCACGCTATGCCTTTCAAAATGAAGCCTTCTTTGAATTAGTAACACTCAAACAAACGATGAAATTAGTCCATGCATCGATTGTCTTATTACCCATGCATCAGGATTTGTTTTTACAAAAACTACCAAGTGATGTCCAAAAAATCTTTCCCTATGATGTCAATGCCCTATTAGCATGTGAAACTTCATTAGAAGTATGTCAGTTTTATCAAGGAAGTAAGTTCTATCCAGAAATTCAAGCCTACTTAAAGCATCAAGACCATGTACAACTAGAGCTTGACTTATCTAAATGGTGGATCAACCAACAACAAAAGGTGATTCAAAAACTACCAAAAAAGAGTCAACAAAAAGTATTAGACTATTTGGGGATGGAAAGTGATTTATATCATATGGAAATTATTTATCGAACAAGATTTCACTTTCAATATGATGTGGAACAAATCAAAGCTTATTTATTACCCTATGCCAAAAAATTAAAAGAAAAACAATTCATCCAATTAATGAATTGTAAGAAAGAAGACTACTTTAAACTATGTCGTCAATATGGATATGAATATCAAATAGGAGTTAATTTCCGTAAAAAATATTTATATCAATATAGTAAAAAAAGCTTATATATGGAAAATGACCCATACTTAAGCTATTTATGTGCCATTCTTTTATTTCAAAACGAATGTGATAATATATGTGCCATTATTGAAGGAATTCGTTATCAAAATGAACCCGAAGCCATTATGACACATGTGATTGTCTAGAAAGGAGGTTTATATGGCAATAGCAAAAATGAAATTAGTGAATATTAGCTCAGATATGGAACAATTAGATAATGTCTTATTGCGCTTTATTGAGTTAAAAGAATTTCATCCCATTGAAGCATCGCAATTTTCAAGTAGCTTAGCACCGATAAAAGGTTTAAATGATGAAAATATGATTAAAGAGCTTCATAGTCAAAGCTTAGCTTTAGCGAAAAAATTAAATTTACAATTAGGAGATAGTTGTAGTTTAAAAATGCATTATACATTAGAAGAAATGCCGCAGATTTTAGATGAAATTCAAGCACAAGCAGATCAAATTGAAAGAGTAGAATCGGAATTAAGAGAAGTTATAAATGAAAATGAGACAGCTCTGAAGCAAATGAAATATTTAGGAAATTTAGATGTTTCCATTGACGAATTATTAGAGTGTCGTTATATTCGTATTCACTTTGGAAGAATGCCGAATACTTCAGCTTCAAAATGGAGTTATTATCGAAATCACCCTTTTATGTTTCATGTAGTACACCAAGATGAAGTATATAGCTGGGCGTTAATTATTACGAGTATTAAATATGAAGAGGAAGTCAAAAATATTTTATCTTCTTTATATTTTGAAGAAATTACAATGCCTTCTTTCTTACATGGAAACTTTAAAAATGCCAAAGAAATGTTGGAAGAAGAAATGGAACAAGACCAAATCCATATGAATCATGTATTAGAAATCAAAGCTAAATATGCAAGTGAAGTAGAACCGCAATTACATGCGATGATTTTACAATTAGAAGCATATCAAACGATGCAAGATGTTCGTCGTTATATTGTGAACTTAAAAGAACGTTTTATGATTTCAGGATTTTGTAGTGTGGATGATGTCGAGGAAGTACAGGCGCATTTTGCCGATTTAGAAGATGTTGAAGTGGAAGTACGACCAGCTCATAGTGATATGCGTTTAACACCACCAACCAAATTAAAGCATAACTGGTTTACCAAACCATTCTCAATGTTTGTGGAAATGTATGGGATTCCTGATTATGATGGCATTGACCCAACACCATTTGTCGCCATTACGTATAGTGTCTTATTTGGAATGATGTTTGGAGATATTGGACAAGGTGCCGTATTAATCATATTAGGTGGATTCATGGCCAAATATAAACAAATGAAATTAGGAGAAATCGGAGTACGTATTGGAATCTTCTCGGTTTTATTTGGAGTTTTATTTGGAAGTGTCTTTGGAAATGAACACTTATTAGATCCATTCTATCAAAGTGTCTTTGGATTACCACATAAACCAATTGAAATTATGACAGCGGAATTTATTCCAATCTTATTGATTATTTCCGTTATCATTGGGTGTTTCTTAATTATTGTGTCAATGTCAATAAATATTACCTTAGCGTTTAAAAATCATAATCCTGTGGAGGCAATTTGTTCCCACAATGGATTAAGTGGATTAACCTTCTATGTATCGGTATTATTAGGGGCTATTGCGATGTTATTTATGGATAATATTTTATTTGGTAGTCCGATTTATATTGGAATTTGTATCATTTTACCACTTGTACTAATGTTTATGAAAGAAGCCATTCATCATAAATTACACCATATGCCATTATTTCCATCTGGCTTTGGAGGATACTTTATCGAAAGCTTCTTTGAATTGTTTGAAATTGTCTTATCCTTCATTACCAATACGATTTCTTATTTACGTGTTGGAGGATTCGTCCTTAGCCATGCCGGGATGATGATGGCCGTGATGCTAATTAATGAAATGGCAGGAAGTAGTGGATGGATTGTCTTAATTATTGGAAATATTCTAGTGATGTGTCTAGAAGGAATGATTGTAGGAATTCAAGTACTACGTTTAGAATTTTATGAAATGTTTTCACGTTACTTTAACGGAAATGGAATAGCGTTTAAACCAATGAAAAAAACAGGAGGAGAATAATTATGTTAACTTGGATTGAAATGTTGATGCCTTTACTTATGATTGTCTTAATTAGTTTACCTTTAATTCCCGTATTTCAAGGGAAGAAAACAGTAAAAACAGCAAAAAGAAGAATGCTTTCACATATATGTTTCTTCTTTGCGATTGTCTTAGGAAGCTGCTTCTACTGTGCGATGCGTGCATATGCAGCAGGAGAAGATGAAATTGCGTTAAAAATGGCTGGTTCGATTGGACAAGGGATGGGATTTTTAGCAGCAGCCTTAGCAACTGGATTATCCGCATTAGGAGCAGGGATTGCCGTAGCAGCAGCTGCCCCAGCAGCCATTGGAGCATTCTCTGAAAACGACAAAAACTTCGGTAAATCAATGATTTTCGTAGCCTTAGGAGAAGGGGTTGCGATTTATGGACTATTAATTTCGATCTTCATTATCTTCATGAAACTATAATCTTATGCGATTTTATGTCATTAGTGACAACATTGATACTTTAATGGGAATGCGCTTAGCAGGAATCGAAGGAATTGTTGTCCATGAAAAAGAAGAAGTATTACAAAGTTTAGCCGATGTTATGAAACAAGGTGATATTGGAATTGTGTTAATGACAACCAAATTAATTCAATTATGTCCCGAAACCATATCACACTATAAAATGACTTATTCAAAACCCTTGATTGTCGAAATTCCCGATCGTCATGGAAGTAGTCAAATTGGAGAAGTCATTGATCAATATGTATCGGAAGCCATCGGTATGAAATTGTGAGGTGAAGAACATGATCTATGGAAAAAAGAAACTAATGAAACACTTTCAAGAAGAAATTGATCGTGTTGCATCCTTAGAACTAAAAGTGATTGAAGATCAAAAAGAAGATTTAAAAGAAGAAGCTTTACAAAATGAACAAGCGAAATTAGAAGTAGAGTTTCAACAAAGATATCGTAAAAAAGTAAATCAATTAAATAAACAATATGCTACCTTAAAAGCTAAATTAGATAGCACATCGAAACAAGAAATTTATCAAGCAAAGAAACAATTTCAAGACAATGTTTTAAAGGCGGTAGCTAAAGAATTAAAAATTTATGTCAATAGTGATGCATATTTTGCACAATTAAATCAAAACTTTAAAGCCTTAAATGATGTGAAGGTATATGTGGGAAGAGTGGATCAAAAGCATATCGATGCTTGGCAAAAAGCACATCCAAGCTTAAGCTTTGAAGTGAAACCACAAATTCAAATCGGTGGATATCAAGTTTTTGATGAAGCAAAACATGTATTATATGATTTTAGTTTAGATGCACGTTTTGAAGAAGAACAAAAAAGCTTTTTCACAAGTGTTTTATCAGGAGGTGTAAGTCATGTGTAAGGATGTTATTTATGCCATTGATGGATGTATTGTGAAGGTCAAAGAGACAACTAGTTTTTCCATGTTAGAAAAAGTATTTGTGGGAAAACAACGTTTAATGGGTGAAGTCATTGCGATGAATCGCCAAGAAACATTGATTCAGGTATATGAATCAACATCAGGATTACAAGTTGGAGAAGAAGTTATTGGAACGAATGAAGAAGTAGCACTTTCTTTAGGACCTGGGATGCTAGCGAATATTTTTGATGGAATTCAACGTCCCTTAAAAACCTTACAAGCGCAAGATGGATCTTTTCTTAAAGCTGGTAGTGATGTCGAAGCCTTAAATCAAGAAGTGACTTATGATATTCAGGTACAAGTAAAAGTAAATGATAATGTGAAAGCAGGAGATATTTATTTAACTTGTCAGGAAACACCATTAATTACCCACAAATGTATGATTCCAAGTGGTTTAGAAGGGACCGTTGTGAAGGTTGTAGAAAATGGTAGTTATCATGTCAATGATGAAATCATTGTGGTAGAAGATATGTATGGTATTCAACATTCTTTAACAATGGTTCAAAAATGGCCAATTAAAACAGCACGTCCCATTTTAAATCGTAAAGAAAATACGATTCCATTATTAACAGGACAACGTATTTTTGATACCGTATTCCCGATTGCGAAGGGTGGAAGTGCAGCCATTCCTGGAGGATTTGGTACCGGAAAAACAATGACCCAACATCAAATTGCGAAATATTGTGATGCCGATATTATTGTCTATATTGGTTGTGGAGAACGTGGTAATGAGATGTGTCAAGTATTAGAAGAATTTTCTGAACTAATTGACCCTAAAACAGGAAGACCATTATTAGAACGTACCGTTTTAATTGCCAATACGAGTAATATGCCAGTCGCAGCGCGTGAAGCTAGTATTTATACGGGACTTACCATTGCGGAATATTATCGTGATATGGGATACCATACAGCGATTATGGCAGACTCTACTTCACGTTGGGCAGAAGCACTGCGTGAAATTAGTGCGCGTCTAGAAGAAATGCCAGCGGAAGAAGGATTCCCAGCTTATTTACCAAGTCGTATCGCCAGCTTTTATGAACGTGCTGGATATGTCGAAAATTTAAATGGAACAGAGGGAAGTGTCAGTATCATTGGTGCGGTATCACCACAAGGATCAGACTTCTCAGAACCAGTTACCCAAAATACCAAACGTTTCGTAAGATGCTTTTGGGCATTAGATAAAGCTTTAGCTTATGCAAGACACTACTTTGCGATTAACTGGAATGAATCCTATAGTGAATATATTCGTGATTTAACGCCATGGTATGAACAAAATGCCAATGATAACTTTATGGAAGAACGTAAACAAATTTTGGCGATTCTACAAGAAGAAAACGAATTAAATGAAATCGTCAAACTAATTGGAGCCGATGTTTTACCAGATTCACAAAAATTAGTTTTAGAAATTGCGAGAGTCATTCGTGTTGGATTCTTGCAACAAAATGCCTTCCATCAAGAAGATTGTTACGTACCATTAAGCAAACAATATAAGATGATGCATGTGATTTTAAAAGTTTATGACTTGTGTCAACAAGCGATTTCGAAAGGGATGCTACTACGTCATATTCAAGAAAGTGGGATCTTTGAAAAGCTTTTAAAAATGAAATATGAAATTAAAAATGATCAAGATGAAGTCTTAGATACCTATCCTGATCTGTTTGAAAAAATGTTACAACAAGTAGGAGGTAGACGATGAGAAAATGTTATGTCGGATTATCCGAAATTCGTGGTGGTCTTGTCTTTTTAGACCACGTAGAAGATGCCTTCTATGATGAAATGGTAGAATTAAAGTTAGCCAATGGGACAACCAGACAAGGTCGAATTACGGCTTTAGAAGGTGATGTGGCAGCGATTGAAGTGTTTGAAGGTACCAAGTCAATGTCGATGAAAGATGTCTCTGTCAGCTTAAGTGGTCATGTGATGCAGCTAGCAGTATCGAAAGAAATGCTAGGAAGAAGATTTAATGGTAGTGGAAAACCAATTGATGGTTTAGGACCTATTGCAGCTAGTACCTTTGCGGATATCAATGGAGTGAGTATGAATCCGATTGCTCGTGTATATCCACGTAACTTTATCCAAACAGGTATTTCTTCGATTGACTCCTTAACAACACTTATTCGTGGACAAAAGCTTCCTGTTTTCTCAGGAAGTGGAATGCCTCACAATGAATTAGCGCTACAAATTATGCGCCAAGCGAAATTAAAAAATAGTGATGAAAAATTTTGTATCGTCTTTGCGGCAATGGGAGTCAAAAATGACGTAGCGCAATACTTCCACCGTAGCTTTGAAGAAGCAGGAGTTATGGACCATGCGATTATGTTTATTAATACGGCCGATGATCCGATTGTCGAACGTATTTTAACACCACGCTGTGCCTTATCCGCAGCGGAATATTTAGCCTTCCACGAAGATATGCACGTTTTAGTCATCATGTCAGATATGACTTCTTATTGTGAAGCGTTACGTGAAATATCTGGATCCAAAGGAGAAATCCCAGGACGTAAAGGATATCCAGCTTATTTATATTCAGACTTAGCTTCTTTATATGAACGTGCGGGAATGGTACAAGATGCGAAAGGATCATTAACCCAAATTCCGATTCTAACCATGCCAAATGATGATATTACCCACCCCATCCCTGACTTAAGTGGATATATTACCGAAGGACAAATTGTCTTGGATCGTGAATTACATCAAAAAGGAGTTTATCCTCCAGTAGCGATTTTACCTTCACTTTCACGTTTAATGAAAGATGGAATTGGGAAAGGATACACACGTTTTGACCATCAACCGCTTTCCACCCAACTATTCGCTTCTTATGCCAAAGTAGCCGATGTACGCTCATTAGCAGGAGTTATTGGGGAAGAAGAATTAAGTAGTAGTGATCAAAAATATTTACGCTTTGGAACCCTGTTTGAACAACACTATCTAAATCAAAATGATGAAAACCGTAGTATTGAAGAAAGCTTAGAATTAGGATGGAAGTTATTATCCTTATTAGATCGTAAAGAATTAGATCGTTTATCTGATGATATCTTAGATCAATTCTACAACAGTGAAGATGCCCATTTATACTTCCATTTACCATTACCAAAAGTATTAGGTGAACAATATGGCTAAACAAATTTTTCCAACCAAAGGAAATTTAATGGCATTAAAGAAAAGTTGTGCCTTTGCCCGTAATGGATATGAATTAATGGATCAAAAACGTAATATTTTAACCCGTGAAATGATGAATCTTGTCGATGATGTCAAAATGTTACGTGATGAAATTACCAAAACCTATGAACACGCCTATGATAGCTTACAAAAAGCCAATATTGCCCAAGGTTTAATTCAAGAACTAGCCAATCAAGTACCCATCGACAATCAAGTTCAATTAAGTATTCGCTCTGTCATGGGAATTGAAATTCCCAAAGTCATTTATGAACCATTACCATTACATATCCCTTATAGCTTACAAGACACAACTTCCGCATTAGATGAAGCTTACTTATCCTTTCAAAGAGTAAAAGAGTTAACGGCCGTTCTAGCCGAAGTTGAAAACTCTTTGTATCGCCTAGCCAAAGCCATTCGCTCATCCCAAAAAAGAGCCAATGCGCTAAAAAATATTGTGATACCACGCTTTGAAAAAGACATCGCCTTTATTAGCGATGTCCTAGAAGAAAAAGAACGTGAAGAATTCTCACGCTCTAAAGTAATCAAGAAGATGAAATAATCGATAGATACTTTCATCTTTTTTTTTTACTTTATCGCAAACAAAAATAACTTTACATGATTGACAAAAAAACTAGTTAAAGTTATTATTAAATTACCTAACGGGTAATTTGTTGTTTGTTTGGAGTGATATTTTGGAGTTAGTATACAAAAACAAAAAATTAGAGGAACAGTGTAATGACTGTCT
>JAXJYR010000211.1:0-8397 GCA_036306885.1 Longicatena sp. | reverse complement strand
CACTAATGCATCAACTAATGCTAATCCATCTTGAATTTGAATTGCATCAAATCCTTTCATTGCATCTTCACATTCTTCAGGTGATAATTCATTTACATTCCCTTTGAATAAGGCATTTGTAATACGTAATGCTTTTTCATATTCAGCTTCACCATGTAAGTCGCATACTACTGCTTTGGCTAAGGCTTTTTGTGCTTCACGTTTAAATGGAGCATCTTTTGTCACAACTTCTAATGCTTCGATTTCTTCTTTAGATAAGAATGTTAAGAATTTTAAGTAGTCAATAACTTTAACATCTTCACTGTTTAATAAGAATTGGTACAATTCGTAAGCAGAAGTTTTGTTTTTGTCTAGCCAAATTGCTTTTCCTTCAGATTTACCAAATTTACTTCCATCAGCTTTGGTAATTAATGGCATTGTGAAAGCATATGCTTCTTTTCCTGCTTTTTTACGAATTAATTCGATACCTGCAGTAATGTTTCCCCATTGGTCTTGTCCTGCTACTTGCATTACACAATCTCTTGTTTCGTATAAGTGTAAGAAGTCTAATGCTTGTAGAATCATGTAAGAGAATTCAGTATATGTAATCCCTTCATCTAAACGTCTTGCAACGATATCTTTGTTTAACATATAGTTAATGTTAAAGTATTTTCCAAAATCACGTAAGAAATCTAATACGTTGATGTCTTTGATCCAGTCAAAGTTGTTTACTACTTCAAATCCAAATACTTCTGTTGCTTGTTTTTTCAAACATTCAAAGTTGTGTAATACTGTTTCTTTTGAAATCATTGCACGTTCTGCGGTAGGACGTGGATCTCCAATTAATCCAGTAGCTCCACCAACTAAAAGAATAGGTTTGTGTCCTGCTTGTTTTAGACGTTTTGAAATCAAGAAACTTGAGTAGTGTCCAATGTGTAAAGAATCTCCAGTTGGATCTGTCCCAATGTAGAATGTTACACTTTCATTGTTTAACATGTCTTTTACTTTTTCTGAACTGCAGTCTTTAATCAGACCACGCCAGACAAGTTCATCATAAATCTTCATTTTAAATATACTCCCTTCACAAGAAACAAGCGTAGTGATACGCTTGTCTTTTTTATTTCGTAGATTTTCTTGGTGTGTAAATGTAGCTTAATTCAATTTCTTTATCTAATGAATCATTTTCGTTTGTTAACATTTTAGTTAATAAACGCATTGCTACTGCACCTAAGTCATAATCTGGAATTTTGAATCCTGAAATTTCTGGACGTGCCATGGCATTGTATTTGCTATCTAAAATACATACAAGTTCTAAATCATCAGGAATACTTAATCCAGCTTCTTTTGCTGTGTTTAACACTGCCATTGCTTGAGAATCACGATAAGTAATATACATATCATAATCAGGTTTTGTTTTCATATATTCACGTAAGAATAAATAAGAAGAACGATATCTTTCTGGAATTGCAATATATCCATCAAAAGTTTCACCAATTTCACTATAAGCTAGGTTTAATCCATCAATTAATTGTTTAATCATTTGTGGATTTTTACGGTCTTCAACTAATGCAATTTTCTTTTTACCTTTAGCAAAGCATGCATGTGCATAATCATAAACAAGTTTAGAATAATCTACATAAACACTTCCAATTGTATCTTCACTCATACGGTTTCCAATCACAACAATCGGATATTGGTATTTTGTTAATTGGTTTAATTCTTCACGATTTAATTTATCATTGAAAATAACTACTCCATCAACACGTGATTTAATAACATTTTCAATAATATCATTCATTTCACTAATACCTTCAGTTGTAGTGTGTAGCATAATATTATATTTATAGATTTTTGCCACATCAATTAAACCATTAATAATTTGTCCAGTATAGAAATAACTTGCTTCTGGTACAATCAATGCGATTGAAGTTGTTTTACTTAATGCTAATCCTTGAGCAATGGCATTTGGTTTATATCCTAATTTTTCAATTGCTTCTTGAACTTTAATACGTGTATCTTCACGTACAACTTCACTTCCATTAATGACACGAGATACGGTTGCTAGAGAAACATCAGCTTCTGTGGCAACATCATAAATAGTCATTCTTTTCATAATCTCATCCCTTATGAATCTTTTGTTCACGTTTCTAGTTATTTATCTTATGATTCAATGATTTCGACATCGACATCATCTTTATCTTTTTTTAGATGATTCACAACTTTATCTTTAATCAATGCGAAATTATCAATAACAGTTACAAGCGCACTACGCACTGCATGTTTACTTGCTTCATGAACTTGATCAACAGTTTCACTTAATTCAGAAATCGTTTGAATTGGTTTTTCCAATGTTTCAAGTTCTCTTGTTGCAACTTCAACAGTATGATTTAATTTTGTAGTCATTTCATTTAACTGTTTCATTACATTAATTAAATGTTTTACAAACACAGCAAGAAAAATTAAGACGATTACCCCACATATAGGCAATAGTTTTGTACATACAACACTACATAAATTTAACAACTGATCTAATTCCATAGAAACACCTCATTCCATAGTTTACATTATTCTGTAAGATTTTTCAATACTATTGAAAAGATTTAACAATATTTTTTAATTTATAGATATCCTTACTACTCATAAATAAATAAACAGCTGGACCTCTACTTGCTAAGAACTTCGCACCAGCTTCATCTTCACTAATTAAAGTTCCTTTTGTAAGTTTATTTTTTAAGTCGTCAATGGTTACGACTACCCCTTCTTCACGTTGGGCGTTTTCAGGAAAATCACAAATATAAGCTTCATCAGCTTGGTTTAATTCTTCTCCAAAACGATCTAAGAAGGCCTCAATACGAGAAAAACGATCTGGCTTAAAGATTGCGATTACTTTTTTATTTGGATATTTTGTTTTCGCTGCCTCAATCATATATTTCACGGCAGTTGGATGATGAGCATAATCATCAATATAAATATTTTCACCATTTACTTCAGTTGTAAAACGACGTTTTACCCCTGGGAATGTCGCTAATCCTGTTTGTAATTGTTCAGCAGTTAAACCACTTAAAATCCCTACCGCAATAACTCCAATAGAGTTCCATAATAATGGTTTTCCCACAAATGGTAAATCAAAGTGTCCAAAGAATTCGTTATGATACATAATATCAAAACGTATACCATTTTCATCTTCTTCCACGTTAATCGCACGAACATCATTGTTTGCATTTAATCCATAGTATAAATGATTACTTGTTACTTGCATTTGTGCTAAGTATGGATCATCACCAAATAAAACAATTCCTTTTTTTACTTGGTTGGCAAATGTTTGGAATGCATCTAAATAATCTTCCATATCACGATAATAATCGACATGATCTAATTCAATATTCGTAATAATAGCATAATCAGGTTGATAAGCAAGGAAATGTCTTTTATACTCACAAGATTCTACGACAAAATATTGTCCATCATCTTTCATTACCCCATTACCATCACCAATTAAATAACCAGTAGGAGAAACATGATCCATTACATGGGCTAATAATCCTGTTGTCGTTGTTTTTCCATGTGTACCAGCGACCGAAATACTAATGTAAGATTTCATTAACTCTCCTAAGAACTCGTGATAACGATAAGCTTGCACCAGACCTTCTTTTTGAAGCTTACGAGCCGCAACCACTTCTTCATGTTCCTCAGAGAATGCATTTCCAATGATCACAGACATTCCTGGTTTAATATTTTCTTGATTAAATGAATAAATTTGAATACCTCTAGCTTCTAATGGTTGTTGCGTAAAAATAAATTTTTCAATATCAGAACCACTCACTTCATGATGTAAATCATGCATAATTGTTGCTAAAGAAGCCATTCCACTACCTTTAATACCAATAAAATAGTAATTCATCTTACTCATCTCCTTTAGCATTTACTAGTTTGTCTAACAATTCACCTTCACCAAATAATGAAATTTGTTCGATATCACCTTTTTCTTCTTTTCCAATAATTTCTGCTAAGGTCATACTACGTTCTTCTAAATCATCATTTACCACATAGTTAACTTCTGGTTCGCTCTCTATCGGTGCTACAACAGGCTTAGCTTTTTTTACTTCTTTTTTAATTTCTACGACATTATTATTGTTGCCATAAAATGGTGAAATTACACTACCAAATGTATCATTTTCTTTCTTTTTCTTAGGTGGCATAATCACAGTCGCTTTTTTAGCATCTTTCGCTTTCTTTGTTTCTTTTTCTGATTGTCCAAAATATGGTGAAATAACTGGAACATAAACATAATCATTTACTTCATCATTACGTTTTAAAGCTGGTTGTGCAAAAGGTTTTCTAGCTGGCTTACGAATTGGAGTTACTTTTTCAAATTCAATATTTACAAAGCGATCAACTTCTTCTTCCACTTTTTCCACTGCAACACTAACTTCATCTACTTTTGGTTGTGCTTCTAATTGTTTTTGTTGCTCAGCTTGACGTTCTAGCTCAGCTTGTTGTTGTGCAGCTAGGCGTTCTGCTTCCGCTTGACGTTCCATTTCTGCTTTGCGTTCTAACTCAGCTTGACGTTTTTGTTCTTTTTCTAAACGACGTTTTTCTTTTCGAGCTTCTTTTGCAGAATTATCAGGTTCTTCCATTACAAGATCTACTAATTCACCAGAATAAATTTCTTCGTCTTCGCCATCTTCTTCCACAAATAATTTATCCCAAATTTTCTTAAACATTGACATATTATCACTTATCCTTTCTAGCGTTTCCAAACAGCTCTAAAAATCGGCTGTCCTAAATTCATAAAACGTGTTTCATATTCAGTAATTGCATCTTCATCATGTTGATCACGACGATAATTGACAGTGAAATCAATCAGTTTCCAACCAGCATTTTGAAATGCTAAGATACTAAATTCAAACAATTGTTCATTATCGGTTTTCATTTGAATCTCACCATCATCCGCTAATACTTGATCATACATTTTAATAAAACTATCAGATGATAAACGTTTTTTATGAGCTCTTTTCTTTGGCCATGGATCAGAGAAATTTAAATGAATCACATCAATTTCTTTTTCACCAAACCATTTACTAATATCAGCTGCATCCTCTTGAATAAATGCCATATGTGAATTTTTATTTTCTAAACCATCATATTTTTTTACCGCAAGAGCTGCCACACTAGTATTTTTTTCAATCCCAATCCAACCAAATTGTGGATACATTGAACTCATTTTTGTCCAATAATCCCCTTTTCCTGTACCAATTTCCACATGTAGTACATCACAGTTTAAAAATTGTTTCCAAGAACCTGCTTTTTGTTCAGCATCCTTGATGACAACATCATGTTCATTTAAATAATCCTTTGCCCAAGGTAAATTACGCATTCTCATCGCAAACACCTCCTAGGTTTAATAATGCATCCGTATAAATTGATGTTGCCTTTAATAAATCTTCAATTGCCATACCTTCATTGGTTTCATGAACATTACCAATTGCTAATCCTTCTGGTTCAGTTGGATGTGGGAACATTGGTCCATATGCGACAAAGTTTTCGAATCTACGAGCATATGTTCCTCCACCAATGGTATGTGATTTCGATGTGACATCACCACTATATTTTTGATAGCTATTCATTAATGTTTGAATGAACGCTCCATTAGGATCCAAATATAACGGTTTAGAATCTCTTTTGATCGTAATACTCATGTCTAACCCTTGTTTCGCAATCCCTGCTTGCATATTGGCGATTAATGCTTCGGCATTGGTATTGTGAGGGTAACGAATATCTAAAGTGATGGAAATTTTTTCACTGATACGAACAATTCCAACATTCATGGTAAGTGAACCCATATCTTCACTTACAACATTAATATTTAATCCTTTTCCACTAAATTCAGATAATAAATTCGCTAATGCTTTCATCGTTTCATCTTGCATTGCTTCTCCAATAAAATGCATTAAATGCGTTGCGGCATTTTTACCAAGCTCTGGATGTGCACCATGTGCCCCTACACCTTTCATACATAATGTGACATCATTACTATTTTCATGTGTTTTGACCTCAGCACTTAATTTATAACATTGTGCATAAAATAGTAATAATGGTTCTAGCATCATATTGCTTTCTAATGTTGCTTCAGCATATGGAGCCACAATATTAGCTCTTTCTCCAGCTACAAAGTTTTTGACACAGCTTGTATTATCCATTTCTAATAGCACATGTAAACCACCTTTTTCACCATGAATCAATGGGAAATCGGCATCTGGTGTAAACCCACATTTTGGAATTTCGCCATGTTTAAGATAATAACTCATACAGCTCATACCACTTTCTTCATCACAACCAAGAATAAGAATGATTTTATGCTTTAATTTAATATTATTTTCTTTTAAATAACGCATTGCGTATAAACCACACATTGCAGGACCTTTATCATCCTTCACACCTCGACCAAAGATTACATCTTCTACAACTTGTGCTGAAAACGGAGGTACCATCCAACCATTTTCCTCTACTGGTACCACGTCTAAGTGCGCTAATACCCCAACACTTTCCGCTTGGTTTCCATAACTAATCGTACCTGCATATCCATCGTAATCTTTGACTTCAAAGCCATATGCTTTTCCTAGTTCTAGCATATAATCTAACGCATCACGACAAGCTTGTCCAAATGGAGCTTGTGGGGATACAGTTTTCTCATCCTTTAACGAAGGAATTTGAATCAATCCTTGTAAATCTTTAATATATTCATCTTTATGCGCTTGCATATAATTTGAAATATTCAACTTAACCACCTCATATCTATTATATTTTACCACAAACATGTATATTTACCTATGGTTTTTTTCATAATTTTTCAGAAAATTATCAAACATATATCATGTAATAAAAAAAAGGTAGATAACTAGAACTTCATCCATCTAGTATCCACCTTGTAATTAACCATTGTTAGCTTATCATTAAGCTTCTTCTTTTGGTTTACGTTCTTCTTTTTTAGGTTTTGGTAATAAAGCTTTTGCGCTGACGTTTACACGTCCTTTTTCATCGATTTCCATGACTTTAACTTTAATAGTGTCTCCAATTTTTAATTTGTCTTCCACTTTTTCAATACGTTCATGGGCGATGTTAGAAATGTGACATAAACCATCAGTTCCTGCGAATAAGTTTACGAATGCTCCAAAACGTTCAATACGTACAACTTGACCATCATAAACATCTCCAACTTTCGCAACACGTACGATATCTTGAATCATAGTTGCAGCTTTGTTGATTGCTTCGTAGTCCATGTGGTAAATCACTACGTGTCCATCATCTTCAATGTCAATTTTTACATTGTCAGATTCTTCAATAATTTTGTTAATCATTTTTCCGTTTGGTCCAATTACTTCACGGATTTTTTCTGGATCAATGTAGAATTGTTCAATTTTTGGAGCGTATTTTCCAACTTGTTTACGAGGAGCGTTAATTGCACTCATCATGTTTTCTAAAATTTGTTCACGTGCTGTTTTAGCTTGTGCTAAAGCTTCACGGAAGATATCTTCAGTAATTCCACTTACTTTAATGTCCATTTGAAGAGCTGTAATACCATCTTTTGTACCAGCTACTTTAAAGTCCATGTCTCCAAAGTGGTCTTCCATACCTTGAATATCAGTTAAAACAGTATAGTTTCCTGTTTCATCATTCATAATTAATCCCATTGCAATACCTGCAACTGGTGCTTTGATTGGTACCCCAGCAGCCATTAAAGACATCGTACCAGCACAAATTGATGCTTGAGAAGAAGAACCGTTTGACTCTAATACTTCCGCTACGGTACGAATTGTATATGGGAAGTCTTTAACATCAGGTAATACTTGTGCTAAAGCACGTTCTCCTAATGCACCGTGTCCAATTTCACGACGTCCTGGGTTTCCCATACGTCCTGTTTCCCCTACTGAGTATGGTGGGAAGTTGTAGTGGTGCATGAAGCGTTTGCTGTTTACTTCTGTAACATCATCAATGATTTGTTCATCATTCATCGCTCCTAAAGTAGTTACTGATAATACTTGAGTTTCACCACGTGTAAATAACGCACTTCCGTGTACTCTTGGTAATAAGTCTACTTGAGAATCTAATGGACGAATTTCATCAATTTTACGACCATCTGGACGTACTTTATCTTCAATAATTAAACGACGAACTTCATCAGCCTCAATACTGTGACAAATTTCTTTTACTTGTTTTAAAGTTTTGTTTTTGTCTGCTTCTGAAGCATATTCTTTTGCTTCAAAACGTTCTACTGCTAAAGCTGTTAATTCATCAATTTTACCATAACGTTCTAATTTCTTTTCAATTGATACTGCAGCACGAATGTCAGATTCAAAGTTTTCACGAACTTCTGCATCGATTGCTTAATCAACTGCATATAGTTTAAATTACATTTTT
>JAXJYR010000210.1:0-2971 GCA_036306885.1 Longicatena sp. | reverse complement strand
GATCAAATGCCTTATGTGATAATGAATTCAATGAGTGTAGCTGAGTTTCGTGGTAGCTCACAAAGTAATGTCTTATGGACGACTTTAGATTGTATCAAAGCTTGGAATCGTACCCGTAGTGAATTTGGTCCCATTCCTTTTCGTTATGCGTTTAAACGAATTTGGGAAGGTGGCCATGGTGATCAGTCTCAGCATTATGCTGGTGTTGCCTTTGATTGTGGTCAAGTATTAAGTCAAGAGGAACGGAATCGATTGCATACCATTGCCACGCGTTTAGATGTATGGAGTTATGTCGAACCGTTATATTTAACTCCAACATGGGTTCATTTCGATAAACGCTATGGCCAAAGTGCCTGTAGTGCAGGTTATCCGCTACTACGTAAAGGGGATCGTGGGATTTATGTTCTTATTATGCAAGATGCCTTGAATGCTTTAGGTTATAATACCCGCTTTTTAGATGGAAACTTTGGTGAGCGTAGTGAAGAAGCCTTACTACGTTTTCAAAGTAGTCAAGGACTTGTCAATGATGGAATCTGTGGTTGTGAAACATGGCGTCGTTTAACCGCTTTAGCTAAAGGTATTGGATTAACCGATACCGTAATAGAACCTTAAAGAAAGAAGGAATATATATGAGTGAAATCTTATTATCGCTTCATGATTATCACCAAGGTAAAGTAACCGTATTTGGTGAAATTTATGAAATGGAAAAATGGTATCAAGAATTAAAGTTAGATTATTCTTTACAACCTACCAAAGAAGATATTATGTATTATGCTTTTCAAAAATATGGTACGGATTGTTTCCGTAAAATTCGCGGAGCTTATAACTGTTTATTGCAAATGGATGATGAAATCCGTATTTATACCCCACCCTTTAATTTAATGCCTTTGTATTATACGTGTAAGGAAAATGAAGTATATATCAGTGATTCTTTTTTTGCGTTAGCCAAAGCGCGTAATGAAAAACTAATTGTCAATACTAAAAGCTTATTAGAATTATTTAGCTTCTCTCCTTGTCATGCATTACACCAAAGTGTTTATAAACATATCTATGCTTTAAGTGCAGGATACGTCTTAATTTATAAACAGCATAAAATTAAAATTGAAAAATGGTATAACATCCCTGTCTATGATATTAAGGATTCTTATGAGGATTGTGTTCAAAAAGTCAAATCATTAGTAAAGGATTCAATTCATGCTTTAAAGGATGGTGTGAACGCCAGTTTTCTATCTGGTGGTTTAGATTCGAGTGTTATTGTGGCAGAATGTGCGAGTCCATCCTTTCATACGTATTCTTTGGACTATGAAGAAAATAGTCTTCACTTTCAAGCCAATGACTTTCAAAAAAGTATTGATACACCTTTTATTGATCAAATGTGTCAAAAATATGATTTATCACATCAATCCTATACCATTACCCAAAAAGAGCTGTGTGATAGTTTAGAAACGGCTTTATGGGCACGTGAAGTACCAGGAATGGCTGATATTGATGCTTCATTATATTGGTTCTTAAGTCAAATCAAAGCCAAAGATACTGTATTATTTAGTGGTGAATGTGCCGATGAAGTATTTGGTGGTTATCCGTGGTTTTATCGTAAGGAATATGATGATTGCGAAAGCTTTCCTTTTTTAAATTATCAAAAAGAACGTATTTTATTACTTTCTAAACAATATCGTCATTTACCTTTTAGTGCTTATCTTCAACATCAATATGATGAATGTATGAGTCAAATCAAACAACGCAAAGAAAATGCATATGACCAACGTTTTCAAAAAATGCGTCATTTAACCTTTGATTATTTTATGCAAACCTTAGTGGTCCGCCAATATACGATGAGTAAAGCCCATGGTGTTACCATTCGTGTTCCTTTTGCGGATGTCGCTTTAATGGAATATGTATATAATTTACCTGCTAAATATTGTTGCCTAGATGGCAATGAAAAGCACATTTTACGTGATGCCTTTCAAGATATTCTTCCTAATGATATTTATGAACGTAAAAAAAATCCATTCCCTAAAACCCATCACCCTGTATTTGCAGAAATGATGGCAGAACGTTTATCTGCATGTGTTCAAGAGAATAGTATTTTATTACAAATCTTTGATAAAGATGCATTAAATGCATTAATTCAATCCAAAGGTGAAAGCTTTCAGGTTCCTTGGTTTGGACAATTAATGAGTGGACCACAATTATTAGCTTATTTATATACTTTACATGTATGGTTAAGTGATGATCGTATTCAATTAGATCTTTCATGTTGAGTTAAATAAGAATCATAAAGCATACAACGTTTCATTTGCATTTTAATCGTACGAATATCATTGGTTAACACAAGATAAGTATGATTTAAAAACTCAATCATACATCCTTGTGAATGATGATGAACTTTATGTATGGCATAATAGTTCACCCATGTACAATCTAGATGTTCAGGTGAATGAGTTGGAAATAATAATTCTTTAGATGATAATAAAATCGGTACTTTTTGTTTCACCTTTAATATTTCGATGGTGGCATGTCTTCTTCCTTCATAGGTAGCACCATTTTGTATGCATAATGTTTTTAGCACTTCTTTTCCTAAGGAAAGAGGTGCTATTTTTTCGGTTTCTTGAAATTTAATAATCATTTGTTTATCCTGATTTAAATAGATTGCTTGAATCATTTTATCACTCCTGCGCCATTATAACACAATATCTATAAAAGAATACCTTTTATAGATATAGCGATAGTATAGTGTGTTTTATAAATATATACGAAAAAAAAGAAGAAGATATCAAATATTTGACATCTTCTTAATTGCTTTTATTAGCAGCATCCTCCGTCACAGCTTCCACCGCAGCTAGAGCATCCACCTTGTTGTGCAGCTAATTGTTGTTCGTATACTAATGTATCGATAACGATTGCTTCAATTTCAATTTTTACTCCTTTAGGTAAAGCCGCAACTTGTACACAGCTTCTTGCTGGGAATGGT
>JAXJYR010000209.1:0-7146 GCA_036306885.1 Longicatena sp. | reverse complement strand
TGGTAAAAACCATAAATGATAGTGACTTCCTAAAAAGAAAAAATTACGAAGATAGCGAACCACCATGATAACTAGTCCGTTGTGACTGTTTTGGAGTAAATAAAAGGGTAAATAAATCAATGACCATAGCAAATATAATTTTCCGATTTTTTTGAGATATTTCATAACATAATTTTCATCTGTATGTTGAAAGAAAAAGTATGCAGAAATCACAAAGAAGAGTGGTACTGCAATCCTTGCGATTCCTGATACTAAAATTAAGTTTAAGGTTGGATGAATCCCTAATAACGGATACGTATGAATACTGATGACGAGGAAGGCACAAATAAATTTCGCAATATCAAAACTAGCTGTTTTTTTCATTCGACGCTACCTCTATTCATGATAAATTCTTGGTACACGGGCAGAAAACCAACAAAATGTATCATTATTGATGGTGTTTGCCCAACGTGTTAATTCATCGACCGTAATCATTTCATCACCATCTTGTCCAAATAAGGTTACAATATCTCCTTCTTGAACATTATCTAAATGTGAAACATTGACCATAATTTGATCCATACAAATATTTCCAATAATTTCACAACGTTTTCCATGAATCAATACCTGAGGATGTTGGTTTGATAAAATACGTGGATATCCATCTGCGTATCCAATTGATACCGTTGCGACTTTATCATTGACCTTAGCTCGATAATTTCTACCATAGCTCACACAGTCATCCTTTTGCATCGTTTTTACCATTGAAACATTGGCTTTTAGTTGCATAATCGGTTGAAAGTTCGGTTGACTTGCGATGGGAATCGTATCATCACTTGTAACCCCTAGAAATAATAATCCTGGTCTTACATAATCATAATTTAAATGACCATAGTTTAATATCCCATAGCTATTTTGTAAATGCGTAATTCCTGGTTCTATTCCTGCGACTCTTAAGTCTGCCAATACTTTTTCATATAATTCAATTTGATGCGTTGTATAGGCACGTGCATCCTCTGCTAATGAATCACTTACCGAAAAATGAGAGAAGATTCCTTCTACTTGTAAATATTCATTTTGATAAATCGCTTTTACTTCATCAATACGATAACTATGATCCTTACATATAATTCCTAATCTTCCCATTCCTGTATCTAGCTTAACATGTCCACGCATCTTAAAGTGATGTGTTTGGGCATAATCAGCACATTTTAAAGCATATTCCAAAGATAAAAAGGTTTGAATAATATCATATTCCTGTAAATAATGAAAATGTTGGGGTGGGGTATATCCTAATATTAGAATTTTTTCTTTTATTCCTGCTTCTCGTAATACTATGGCTTCATCAATACTACTAACACCAAAGAAATCAACGCCACAAGAACGTAATGCTTTTGCCACTTCCACATCTCCATGACCATATGCATTAGCTTTCACAATTCCCATTACTTTTGTTTTAGCTGGAATCAATTGATGAATTTCTTTCATATTGTGTTTGATTTTACTTAAATCAACTTCCAACCATGCTCTTGCTTTGCTTTCAAGCATAGAACCACCTCTTATCGTTTCATTGCTAAATCAATTAATTTATCTAATAATTCAGTAAATGGAATTCCTGCTTCTTTCATCATTGATGGATAACGTGAAGTTGCAGTAAATCCTGGAATCGTATTTACTTCGTTTACGACAATTGTGTTTTCTGGTGTCACAAACATATCTACACGTGTCATTCCTTTACAGTTTAAGGCACGATATGATTTTAAGGCGATGCTTTGTGCTAAATCAAATAATTCTTTAGAAATACGTGCTGGACAGTGAATAGCACTATCTAACATTGCGTATTTTCCTTCATAATCAAAGAATGGGGCACTTGTTTCTACTTCATCTACACTTCCGGCAAATAGTTCATCATTTCCCATTACCGCACAACCAATTTCAAATCCTTCAATTGTTGTTTCTACGATGACTTTTCCACGTCCATCATGGTAGAATGCATCTTCCATTGCTTCTTTAAAGTCTTCTACGTTATCTACCTTGTGGATTCCAAAACTACTTCCCGCATTTGCTGGTTTGATGAATAAAGGTAATCCTAATTTAGCGGATGCTTCATCAAAGGCTTCTTGAGCATCTTTATATTCACTTTGGTAAATACACATATATGGTGCACAAGGAATGTTCGCACTTTCTAATACGATATGTGTCATTTCTTTATCCATCGAAATGGCAGAACTCATGTGGTCACATCCTACATAAGGAATTCCACTTAGTTCAAATAAACCTTGGATGGTTCCATCTTCTCCATTTTTACCATGTAATACTGGGAAGATACAATCTACTTCTACACGTTCAAAGGTGTTATCTGGATGTAATTTTAATAATCCTTTAAACTGTGATGATACCGATAATACACAAGGCACAATATTACCTTCTTGCCATGTATCATGTTCAATTTCATCAATTCCACCTTCATAGAAGAACCAATCTCCTTGTGGGTTAATTCCTACTAAAAGCACTTCATATGCATCTTTGCGTAATGAACGAAGCATTGATGCTACACTATGTAGTGATACTGGATATTCACTACTTTTTCCACCAAAAATGACTGCTAATTTTTTCATCATCTTACCCTCTTTCTATTTTAATAAACCTTCTACGATATCTTCTAATCTCATTCCACGTGATCCTTTAATCAGAATCATACATTCTTTTTCAGCATATGGTTTTAAATATGTCACAATGTCTTCTTTTGCTGTAAAATGTTGCACATTTAAACCAACTGCTTTTGCCCCTTGGGCAATATATTGGGCCATTTCTCCATATGTGAGTACTTCATCAACATGATACTTCGCTAAATCTTTTCCTAGCTGGTGGTGAATCATATCACTTGTGTCCCCTAGCTCTAGCATATCCGCTAATACAGCAATACGATAATCATAATCAAATGATTCCATGGTATCCATAGCAGCTAAGGCACTCTGCGGATTTGATTTATAAGCATCATTTAAGATACAGCATTTTCCAAACGCAATTAATTCATTACGTAATCCTGTTTTTTCAATACTTTTAAATCCTTTACTAATTTCTGCTTGCGATAAACCTAATTCGACTGCTGCTAAATATGCGGCCGCCGCATTAATCGCATTATGACGTCCAATCATATCTAATTGATACATCACACCGTTTAAATCAAACTGTAACCCTGTCATTTTTTGGTGAATATCACTTACCTGACAATGATTTTTAGCTGTTTCTCCAAAGGTTTTAATACGAACATAACCTGGAATTACTTTTTCCACAACGGCTTTTTTTAGATAATCATCATCACCATTATAGATAAATAAGCTTCCTGGTTTTAAACTTTCCACAATTTCCACTTTCGCTTTGGCGATGTTTTCCATACTACCTAAGTTTTCTAAATGGGCTGTCCCAACATTCGTTAAAATTGCCATATCTGGTTCAACCAAATGCGTTAAGAATGATAACTCCCCTAGGTTTTCCATTCCCATTTCCACAACTGCTGCTTCAACATTTTCATCAAAGCTCAATAAGGTTAATGGCACACCAATTTCATTGTTGTAGTTTCCCATTGTTTTTTGGGTAATATAGTGAACTTTTAATAATGACCCTAAAATATCCTTGGTACTTGTTTTTCCATTTGAACCACTAATTGCCACTACCTTCATTTTTAATTGATGACGATAAGCTTTGGCTAAATCCTGTAATGCTTTCGTTGTGTCATCTACTAAAATTACCACAACATCCTTTGGTGGATTAGGTTCTTGACGCTCCCATAATACTGCCTTTGCCCCTTTTTCAATGGCTTGCTTCACAAACAAATGTCCGTTGTTGTTTGCACCACGAATCGGGATATATAAATTGTTTGCCTCCACACGACGCGAGTCGATGCAAACACCACATATTTTTTCTTCAATATTTCCATTTTCAATATAATCCGCATCTAACATACGAATAATTGCTTCAATTGAACGAACTATCATACTTTAGCACCTTCCATCTATTATTGCGACACTTTCGCTCCTTATATTATATCATAGGATATATGCAAGTTACAGTTATATTTTAACCTTTTTGCCTATCTCTTTAATGTAAGAGTTTACACCAAAAAAGATGGAATATAAAACTCCATCTTCTCATTCTAATCTTCACTATTACGATCACGATAATATTGACGACGCTCTACTGCGGTTAAACCTTTTTTACGTAATCGGATACAATCCGGTGTAACCTCTACTAGCTCATCATCATTGATCCATTCTAATGCTTCTTCTAGTGTCATTACGCGAGGCGGTGTTAAACGCATTGCTTCATCATTTCCACTAGAGCGAATCGCTGTTAGTTTTTTATTACGTAATGGGTTTACATCCATATCGACATTACGAGCACTTTCGCCAATAATCATTCCTTCATAAACCTCAGTTTGTGGTTCAATAAATAATTGACCACGCTCTTGTAGGTTCCATAAAGCATAAGTCATTGCCCCACCTGTTTCAGTTGAAATCATCGCCCCATTACTACGTTGCGCAATTTCTCCTTTATAAGCAGTATATCCTTTCATACGACGTACTAAAGTTCCTTCTCCACGGGTATCATTAATAAATTCACTACGATATCCAAGTAATCCACGTGTTGCTGCTTCATATACAATACGCACAAAACCATTTTCTTCTTGCATATCTAGCATTACCCCTTTACGAAGGTTTAATTTATTAATCACAGTACCACTGTATTCTTCTGGCACTAATGCCACAACTTCTTCTAATGGTTCGACTAAATCGCCATTTTCATCCTTATGCATAATTACCTCAGGCTTAGATACAGCTACCTCATACCCTTCACGACGCATTTGTTCTAGTAACACCGAGATATGTAATTCTCCACGCCCACTAACTTTAAAGGTATCTCCACTATCATAATCCTCAACACGTAATCCAACATTTACCTCTAATTCTTTTTCTAAACGTTCACGTAAATTACGAGAAGTTACAAACTTACCACTTTTTCCAGCAAATGGTGATTTATTGACAATAAAGTTCATACTTAAGGTTGGTTCTTCAATTTCAATTGATTCCATTGGTAGCACTTTATCACGATAACATAATGTTTCTCCAATTGAAATATCGCCAATACCCGCAACTACCACAATATCTCCACATTGGGCTTCACTAACTGATACTCGACTTAATCCACGATATACAAAGATTTGTGATGTATTCACATTACGCACATTTCCATGATCATCACAAACACATACAGGACTATTCGCCTTTAAAACCCCACTATAAACACGTCCAATTCCTAAACGTCCGATATATTCATCATAAGCTAAGGCACTTACTTGCATTTGTAATGGCTCCTGTGTCATATCAGGATAAGCTTCACAATGTGATAAAATCGTTTTAAATAATGGTTCAATATTTGTACTTGGTGTATCTAAGTCATATTGAACAATACCTTCACGTGCAATACCATATAAAATTGGGAAATCTAATTGTTCATCACTAGCATTTAAATCTAAGAATAAATCATATACTTCATCCACAACTTCTTGCGGACGTGCATCTCTTTTATCAATTTTATTAATTAACAGAATCGGTTTTAAACCTCTTTCTAACGCTTTACTTAATACAAAACGAGTTTGAGGCATTGGCCCTTCTGAAGAATCCACTAATAAGATTACCGTATCTACCGTACGAATAATACGCTCTACTTCACTTGAGAAATCGGCATGGCCCGGTGTATCCACAATATTAATTTTTACTCCATCATGAATAATCGAACAGTTTTTAGAATAGATTGTAATACCACGTTCACGTTCTAAATCATTACTATCCATAATACAATCTACTACTTCTTCATTACTACGAAAGACATCACTTTGACGTAAGAAAGCATCTACTAAGGTGGATTTCCCTGCATCTACGTGGGCGATGACTGCTAAATTTAACATTTTTTCATATTGACTCATTAGGACTCCTCCATTTCTTGCGGTATTATGATATACCTATTTTTATCTAAATACAATTTTTTTTGAAAATTTCTTACAAATTGTCTTAATTTAAACGCTTTCATTGTATCTTTTGAATATTGATTATGCTATAATAATCTAGCTTAGGAGGAAGGAAAGAATGAAAGTCGAATATTATAAAGAGTATAGTCACGAATTAGGACGTGACATGGAATTCAAAGTATATGGACATGCTGGAAAACCTTGTTTAGTATTCCCTGCCCAAGATGGACGTTTCTTTGACTTCGAAGGATTTGGAATGATTGATGTTTGTCGTGACTTCATCGAAGCTGGACGTATTCAATTCTTTACTTGTGATAGTATGGATATTGAGTCTTGGAGTAAAAAAGATGGTGACCCTCGTACTCGTATTGAAACACACGAAAGATGGTATAACTACATCGTTAACGAATTATGTCCACGCATTAAACAAATTAATGCTTATGGAAATGGTGGATTCTCTCACCACCGTATTTTAACAACAGGATGTTCATTAGGGGCAGTCCACGCATTAAACTTTGCGTTAAGACGTCCTGATGTATTTGGTGGAACTATCGCAATGAGTGGTATTTACGAAGCTGGATTCTTCTTTGAAGGATATGGTGATGAATTAACATATGCAAACTCACCAATTGATTACTTACGTAACATGCCTGCAGACCACCCATATGTAGAAGCTTATGCAAACTCAGATTTAATCGTTTCTGTAGGACAAGGTAGATGGGAAAATGAATGTTTAGATTCTATTCATAAACTAGCTGCCATTGTAAACGAAAAGAACTTAGCTATCTGGATTGACTTCTGGGGATACGATGTTGACCACGACTGGCCATGGTGGAAAAAACAAATCGTATACTTCTTACAATTCGTTTGTTAATAAAAATAGTTAAAGCATCTTCATTTATAGCGAAGATGCTTTTTATATCATCAACAACCTATCATAATTATGAAATCCATTTTGTAGAAACTAAAATAAAAAATGTTAAATCAAGTGAATCCTTATCTCATCTGTGGTAAAATAAAAGATAGGAGGAATTTAATATGAATTATATTTTAGATCATAGTAAAAAACATCAACAATTTTTTGAAGAAATGACTCGTATCCCACACGGTTCATTTAATGAAAAAGCATATAGTGATTA
>JAXJYR010000208.1:0-2962 GCA_036306885.1 Longicatena sp. | reverse complement strand
GATTAAATGAAATCAAATGTCCTGTGTTGGTTTTAGGTGGAGAAAAGGATAAAATCATAACTAGTCGTGCCTCTGTTGAAATTGCGAATAAGCTTGGTTGTGAAATTTATATGTACGCACAATATGGACATGCAGTCTATGAGGAAGCAAAAGACTTTAATCAAAGAATATATCAATTTTTAGCTAAATAATGTAATGAAAATAGAAGGTGATTGTAATGATAGTTTTAATTACGGGAGCATCGCATACGGGCAAGACAGCACTAGCACAAAAATTACTTGAAAAATATAAATATCCTTATTTATCTATAGACCATTTAAAAATGGGCTTAATCCGAAGTGGTTCTACCTTACTTACACCGATGAGTGATGATGATGAATTAACTGCATATTTGTGGCCGATTGCTTTAGAAATGATTAAAACGGCAATTGAGAATCAACAAAACTTAATTGTAGAAGGTTGTTATATTCCATTTGATTGGCAAAAAGATTTTGAACAACAATATCGCGAACATATTAAATATTATTGTTTGATTATGAGTGAGGAATATATTAGAAATCACTTTAACGATATAAAGAAATTTGCTAACATTTTTGAAAAACGTCTAGATGATGAATGGTGTACAATGGAGAGTGTATTGGCAGATAATGCATCTATGTTAGAGCTTGCGTTGAAATATAAGGCAAACTATATACTTATAGAAGATAAATATGAAGTTGATATCGATTTATAATCCAGCACTTTCAATTATCAATAAGAATCTGACAAAGGAGATAGGTGCTTATGAAAGAAGTGATTATTAGTGCTGATGGTGACAGCAAAGTTTATTTAGTTCCTGATGTAGTGGCAAATGATTTAAATAAATATTGTATAGAGTTTTGTGATAAATGGATGAAAACAAGTCCAAATGCGAAGAAATACAAAATGAATGGTGTATATTGTTTTAGTGAAGAAGATTTTAATCATTATTTAAATGAAGATGTTTTTCCTAAACAGAAATCAATATTTGTAAAAAATTTAGGTTGGACAGATTTAGAAAGTAATCTTCCTGATGAATATAAGGAATATCCATATTTTAATTTTTAATAGACAAGATAGTAAAAAAACCAAGCAGGAGAGCTTGGTTTTTATTGTACAGATAAGAATAATTCATCGTATGTAGGTAAAGGATAGTTTTCTTTTGAAATACCTTCTTCAATTTCATCACAAATACGACGTAATTCATGCATACAAGGAACGACAATTTCATCTAAATATAAAGCTTTTTCACTAGATGTAGAAAGTTTTTTACGTTCTTGCATTTTGTTTTTTAATTCATGGTAGGTTTCATCTAATTGATTTAATAAATCAACCATATATTTGATTTTACGTTTATAATATGCATTTTCAAATCCTAAAGAATTAGCGGCATCGCTATAAAATTTAATTTCCTTAACTAATGCTGGCAGAATTTGTTTCTTCGAAAGATCTAATAACGTTAAGACCTCAGCTTTGACAGATTTACGATATTCATTTAATAAGATATCAACGCGAGCATATAGCTCGGTTTTAGTATATACGTGGTTGCGTTCAAACATTTCCACAACATTATCTTTTACTAAATAAGGAATAGAATGTAGATAATGAGTAATGTTAGGTAGTCCACGACGTTTTGCTTCTTCTACCCATTCTTGTGAATATCCATCACCAGAGAATAGAATACGGTGATGTTTTTTTAGAATACGACGACAAATGTTTAGTGATTTGCGACGAATTTCATCAATATATTTATAAGCAGATAATTCATCCGCAATATTACGTAAGGAATCTGCCACAATCGTATTTAAGATAACATTGGTTGTCGAAGCACTACGAGAGCTTCCAACCATTCTAAACTCAAATTTGTTTCCAGTAAAGGCAAATGGGGAAGTACGGTTGCGATCACTTGTATCCTTTGGTACATAGCTTAAGTTGGCGATGTCATATGGTTGAGTTGTAACATTATTTTTTAATTCATCACCATTACGTAATTTATCTAAAATACGTTCTAGTTCATCTCCCATACAAATTGACACAATAGCTGGTGGAGCTTCATCAGCACCTAAACGATAATCATTTCCATAACAGCTCGCAGCCATTCTTAATAATTCAGGATATTTATCAACGGCTTCAATAATCGCACAAACAAATAATAAGAAACGAATATTTTCGTGGGGTTTATCACCTGGTTCAAGTAAGTTTTGACCATCATCTGAAACCAATGACCAGTTATTATGTTTACCACTTCCGTTAACTCCTTGGAATGGTTTTTCATGTAATAAACAAACCATATCATGATCATCGGCTTTTTTCTTTAAGACATCCATGATAATTAAGTTTTGATCCACTGCAACATTGGCATCAATATATAAAGGCGCAATTTCAAATTGACCAGGAGCTACTTCGTTATGCTCGGTTTTAGCATAAATACCTAATTTCCATAATTCCTCATCGACATCAGCCATAAAAGCTTGCACACGTTTAGGAATTGAACCAAAGTAGTGTCCACGTAAATCCATACTTTTTACAGGCATCGAACCTAATAAAGTACGTTGACAGTGCATTAAATCACTACGTTGTTTATATAATGATTTATCGATTAAAAAATATTCTTGTTCCAAACCAACCATGGCATTGACACGACGAATATCTTTATCCTTAAATAAGTTCACAATACGCGTAGCTTGTTTGGAAATAGCTTCCGCACTTTTTAATAATGGAGCTTTTTTATCTAACGTTTCTCCATTATAGCTTACAAAGATAGTTGGAATACATAATACATTTTCACGAATAAAAGCTGGCGATGTACAATCCCAGTAGGTATAACCACGGGCTTCAAAAGTAGCACGTAAACCACCACTAGGGAAGCTTGAAGCATCACCTTCACCTTTAATTAAAGATTTTCCACTAAAACGCGAAATAGGTTGATTGTGTTCTCCTGGCT
>JAXJYR010000207.1:0-5063 GCA_036306885.1 Longicatena sp. | reverse complement strand
TTAATGCACTTACACTTGTTATAGGACGTCCAAATAATATGATTTAACTACTTTACAGGAGGAAGTTTTAATGAAGAAAGTTTTAGATACTTATTCAAGTAAAAACGATATAAATATAAAACAGATTGTAGCTTATAAAGATGACATACTTGAAATTGAAGAGTATAAAGATGGTTTTAAAAAGGATGATACAATGAATGTCATGAGTGTAACAAAATCTGTGACATCATTACTGATAGGTATTGCTATAGACCAAGGTTTGATAAAAAGTGTTGATGACTATGTGATGGACTATTATAAAAATGTTTACACTCCTAAAAGAGGAGAACAAACTATCTTTCAAGTGACAATTAAACATTTACTTACAATGACAGCACCATATAAGGGAAAGAGTGAACCATGGAAAAAGGTTTGTACATCACAGGATTGGACACTAACGACAATGGATGTTTTGGGAGGTCGAAAAGGTATCACTAATGAATTCAGATATCATACTCTAGGTGTTCAAATACTTTTGGGAATTATCAGAATTACGAGTGGTATGAATGTACTTGATTTTGCTAACGAATATCTTTTTAAACCTCTAGGGATCACACCAAGAAGCAATGCGGGGTGCGAAAGCAAAGAAGACCAGTTCGAATATTTAATGAACAAAAACGACCACGGAAAGGTTTGGTTTTTAGATCCGACAGGTATGCCAACTGCAGGTTGGGGATTATCTCTTTCAGCTTATGAAATGGCACAGATAGGTTTGATGGTGCTAAATAATGGAGTTTATAATAACACCCGTATTATAAGTGAAAATTGGATTAAAATGATGACAAAATCCTATATATCTACCGATGAGAAATTTGGGAATCAAGATTATGGATTTTTGTGGTGGCTTCCTCACAGAACAAATGATGTAATTGCTGCTATTGGGGATGGTGGTAATGTTATTTATGTTGATAGAATAAATCGAATTGTAGTAGCTATCACTGCTCATTTTAAACCTATGGTTTTTGATCGAGTTGAATTTATTGAAAAAAATATTGTTGAAGCATTAACAGAGAGATAAATAAGAATTTGATAATCCAACTAATTATATCGTAACCTGAAAACCAATAAAATATTACTGTTTTGATAGCAAACGTAACTGTTGCGTTGATTAAGATATTTAATATTGTGTTAGTCTTTATTTATAAGAAAAAACTATTATCAATACATTCCGTGTTAAATAAAACAACGGGATTTGCTTTGTTCCTTTTGCCGTTGTCGCTGACTTTTGTTGAAACTACTTATAGTGTTTCGACAGTATGTATGTGTACTTGCTACCATTGCGGCATTGCAAGAAGTTTATTTTGTTGAGAAAGGGAAAGAGGTCTTATAATTAAATAAGAATTATTATATGTATGTGAAAAAGGTCGCTAGAAATCTAGCGATCTTTTCTAATGCAATAAATCATAACATTTTTCTTGCAAAATGGTAAGTTTAGTTGATTGTAAACAAGTATGGGTATAGATATAATGTAAACAAACATAACAAAGGTGGGAAAAAGATGATTGGCGATAACTTATATTCTTTAAGAAAATTACATAAGTTGACACAAGAAGAAGTGTCAGAGCGCGTAGGTGTAAGTAGGCAAGCTCTTGCAAAATGGGAAAGTGGCGAAACTATGCCAGATATAGAAAAATGCATGTTGCTAGCAGAACTTTATAATGTGACGCTAGATGATTTAGTGAATTATACAAAAGATGAAATGGGACTAAATATACCACCCAAGGGTAAGTATGTATTTGGTGTGGTGACAGTTGGGGACAAAGGACAAATTGTGATACCATATAAAGCAAGGAAGGTATTCCAAATTCAGAGTGGAGATAGATATATTATACTTGGAGATGAATTTCAAGGAATTGCATTAATCAAAGAATCAAATTTTTTAAACATGATAAATGAAATAAGAAAAGAAGGTGAGCAGTATGAGTAAGATTGCATTCTTCTGTATTCCAGCGCATGGTCATACAAATCCAACATTAGAAGTTGTAAAAGAACTTATTCATCAGGGACATGAAGTGAAGTATTATTCTTATGAATGTATGAAAGAGAAGATAATATCTACAGGTGCGGATTATATTTCTTGTGATAGGTATGATTTCAAACAAAAACTTACTGCTGCAGATGGAAAACGCATTGGAGAAGATATGTCATTTGCTATTGAAGTTTTAGTAAATTCAACACTTGCAATGGATGATGCGCTTTTAGAGCAAATAAAACAGTGGAAGCCAGATTGTATTGTAGCAGATTCTATGGCACTATGGGGGAAACTTATAGCAAAGAAACTTAATATTCCTTTTGTTTCCTCTACTACAACTTTTGCATTTAATAAGGATTCTGCCAAAGTGATGAAAGGTAGTCTAAGAGAATTTTTTAAAGTCATACTTCAAATGATAAAAGCCAAGCGACACATTAAACGATTACAAGAAAATGGTTATGATATAAAAAGTGTATTCGATATTATACAAAATGATAATAACACAAATACAATTGTATATACCTCTTCTATGTTTCAACCATATTCTGAAACATTTTCTGATAAATACGTATTTGTTGGTCCATCTATCCGTCCAAAATGCGATATATTTGAAAAGACAAGAGAGAAGCTTGTTTATATTTCGATGGGAACCGTCAATAATAACATGACTAATTTATATAAAAACTGTATAGATGCATTTATAAATAGTGATTATCAAGTGGTGCTTTCTGTTGGAAGTCAAGTAGATATTAATGAATTAGAAGAATACGTGATAAAATCTGATAGCAGAGCACAGTTTCATCTGTTATCTTATGTGGATCAAATTGCAGTGCTTGAGAAAGCAGATGTATTCCTTACACATTGTGGTATGAATAGCGTAAGTGAATCATTGTATTTTAAGGTTCCACTTGTAATGTATCCACAAACGAATGAACAAAAGGGTGTCGCATTTCGTGTAAATGAACTTGGAGCAGGAATATATTTAAATAGCGAATCTATATCAGATATTCAAATGGCGACTAAAGAACTTTTACAGCAATCAAAGTACAAAGAACAGGCAACTGTGATAAGTAATAGTTTTTCAAAGTGTGGAGGAAGTAAAGCCGCAGTAGAAAAAATACTTGATGTTTGTTCTTGATAACAAACTTTAATAAGATGCAAAAATATGAAAAAATGTCCATTGTAAGGGCATATGAAATTAACTAAACGTTAATTTTATATTATCAACAGAGACTACAAAAGATCATCCTTATGGATGGTCTTTTCAGACTGTTGACAAACTAATTAATTTAGTTGTCGACAGTTTTTTTATTATATGTTAAAATAATCATGGCAAAAAGACTCCTGTATTTCCCAAAATTATATGATTCTTTTTGCCTTTTTTATTTATTAATATGATATAATATCTATGGGAAATATAGGAGATTATGAATATGGCAATGACTAACAGACAAAATCATAAAAATGATTGTTTTATTTTTTTAACTATAGAAGACTTAGTACCACAAAATCATTTGGTAAGAAAACTTGAGGCTGCAATTGACTTTAGTTTTATATATCCTAAAGTTGAGCATCTATACAGCAAAGTTGGAAGACCAAGTATTGATCCTGTGGTACTTTTTAAATTACTTATTTTAAATATTGTATATGGAATTAACTCTATGAGAAAAACATGCGAAAGAGCTCAAACTGATATGGCATTTCGTTGGTTTTTAGGTGTTAATGCATACGAAACAATCCCTAATTATTCAACATGGAGTCAAAACTATATTCGAAGATATAGCGATTCTAAGATATTTGGTGAAATTTTTGATGAAATCATCTCCCAAGCAATCCAAAAACATTTCGTTGATTTGACAACTGTTTTTGGTGACGGAACACATCAAAAAGCAAACGCTAATAAAAGAAAATATCATAAGGAACAAGTTGAAATATGCAAAAAGAAATATGAAGATGATTTATTAAAGGAAATCAATTTAGATAGAGAGTGTATTGGTAAAAAAACATATGATTCAATTGAAAGAGAAGAAATTATCTTTGATGAACAAACTGGTGAAGAAAAAGTAGTAAAAGAACAAAAAACAATATGTGTTTCAGATACTGATTCAGAGTGTGGATGCTTCCATAAAGGTGAAAAAGAAAGATGTTTTGCATATGAGCATCAAGCTTTTTGTGACAAGAATGGTTTTGTTTTAGTATTGAAGACTAATCCCGGTAATGTACATGATAGTGTCGCTTTTTATAGTGCTTATAGGGAATTAAATAAAAAGTATCCAGGACAAATAACAAACATATGTCTTGATTCAGCATATAATAATGCACCTATTTGTAGAGAAATTGAAATGAACAATCAACAAGCATATATGCCATACAAAAGACCAATGACTAAAAAAGGTTATATGAAAAAGTATGAATATGTATATGATGAACAGTATGATGTATATATATGTCCCAATAATAAGCTATTGACGTATACTACTACAACAAGAGACGGTTATAGAGAATATGTGTCAGATCCCTCAGAATGTAAATGTTGCCCCTATAGAAATGAATGTACTAAAAGCAAAAATATGAAAAAAGTAATATTAAGACATATATGGGAAGAATATAGAGAAAATGTAGATGAAAGAAGATACACAAAAAAATGGAAAGAAATATATCCTGAGAGAAAGGAAACAATAGAACGAGTATTTGCAGATTGCAAAGAAAATTTTGGACTACGTTTCACACGACTCAAAGGACTCAAAAAAAATCAGCAGCAAGGGCTGATGATTTTTGCATGCCATAATTTGAAAAAAATGGCGTTATGGAACTGGAAATAATCAGTACATATAACGCTTTTTTTGTTTATATGTGTTAATTTTACATAGTTTTTGCTGAATAAATGAAAAAAGAAAACTAGAGGTGTAACATTTCGTTATAACCCCTAGTTTGTCAACACTCTGAAAGAATTATCATTTCTTTAACAATGATTTATTCTATCTTTATGATTATCATACGTATTTTATCAAAAGTTCATTGGATTACTGATATCATTGGGGCAATATTATTA
>JAXJYR010000206.1:0-5697 GCA_036306885.1 Longicatena sp. | reverse complement strand
TTGCCTCCTACTTTCGTTCCTTAGATACGAGTGTTTCTTTAGCGGTTCTCAAAATTTCCTAGCTTATTTGATGTCTACCGATCATCAACAAGCGTTTTTCTTTTAAGAACATTGTTATTATAACGATTCTTCTTATCTATGACAAGATTTTTTTATTACGATTTTATTAATTTATAAATCACAGTGTGCCTTTAATCCATATGCACCTTTCGCATGTAAAGCTGCTTGTTTGATTGCTTCGGCAATTAATTCCGTTGCATAAATTCCTACTAAGTCAGGCATTACTTCTACTTCTTGTGTTGATAAGACAAAAATCGTATCTCCATCACTCATCGTATGCACTGGATGAATCGCACGTGCATATCCATTATGGGCAATTCCCGCAATCTTTGTACATTGTGCTTTGGTTAATTTAGCATTTGTAACCACACATGAAATCGTTGTATTTCCATCTGGAAGCTTACGCATTTGGGCCATTTTGGCCATTGCTTCATGATGGGTTAATAAGCTTCCATCGATTTGAATTCCAGCAAGTAATTGATTGGTTTGATAATCGACAATATTTCCACAGGCATTTACTGCACTAATACAGGCAACTTGTAAACCATTAACTTCGATTCCAGCACTTCCTAAACCTGCTTTCATGGCATGTTCAAAGCCGATTAGTTTTCCTACCGATGCCCCACATCCTGCACCGTAGTTTCCTTGTTTGATTTCATTACATGTTTCACTATTTACACAGGCATCATAACCCATTTGTTTATCTGGGCGAACATTAGGATTTCCAACACTTAAATCAAATAGCGATGCCCCACATACAATCGGAATACGTGCAACTTGCATATCAAAACCATGTCCATGTTCTTCTAAATACTGCATCACACCACTAGCTGCATCTAATCCAAAAGCACTTCCTCCACTCAAACATACACCATGAATTTTTTCCACCATATTAATGGGGTTTAATAAATCTGTTTCTCTCGTGGCAGGTCCTCCACCACGTACATCAACCCCTGCTACAGCTCCTTCTTTAGCTAGAATGACACTGACTCCAGTCCCAGCTTGTTCATCTTCTTTGTGTCCATAACTAATTCCTTTGATATCTAAAATTGAAATTGATTTCATAAGAAGTACCTCCATTTTTTTCATTGTATCATAATTAGTACACATTTAAATAGCTTTTCGCTGAAAAACCTTCTTTATGATTACCACCAATGAAACTATTATGAACACACAGCCAAAAATAGGCTGATGAATTAACATATTTCCACTAAAAATCGAATTAAAGGAAAACATATCTAAAATAGATATTCCTGCCACATGTAATGCTATCGGAATAATCATGGAAATGATACACATTCCTAGTACCATCTCATTTTTCTTAAAACGATTACTTATTTTTATAATAAGATGTAAATAAACCATATAACCAATCAAACGAATCATATGCAAAATAATAAAATATTGATTACATGACAAATTCAATGAACCACGTATTGATAAAATAGCATTCATATTTGTATCCCATAAACTCATTCCATATGTCTCTTGTATTCTTAAAAATTGTAGACCATATATGAATATATATGAAAACAACAATACACCATATAAAATCATTGTCTTTACTTTATATACCTTTTTTTCATTATGAAATTGTACTTCTAATAAATGAATCATACCACTTTGATGTTCCTCACATAAGAAGCTACTACTCATAAACAAAATATATATGGTTAATATCAAGGCTATAAGCATTTCTGTACTATATTTCGTATAACCTGCTGCAAATAATTCTTCATAGCCTTTTTCATATAGCATTGGATATTCAGAATTGTGACTTCTATCCTCATATTGTTGTAACACCATTTCAAAAGCTACTTTTCCTTGAACGTGATCTGAGTAATACTTTGTCACACTAGCCATTTCTTGATCACTAATCTTTCCTTCACTAAAGGCTGTGCTTTTTTCTACTAGCATATTATCTAATTGTTGAAATCGTTGTTTTTCAGCTTCAATGATTTGACTTTTTTTCACCGTCAAATCACCTTCCAACGATTGCATATAAGTTTGATACCTCAATGCATCTTCTGACAAAGAAGGATACATAGAGTTTATACAAAAAAATGAAACAATTATAAAAAGTAACGTATAAATAAAACCTTTACTTAACACAAACAACTTATATGCCTCATTAGCAATAATTCCTTTTTGTAAAACAGGGAGGTCAAATATTAATGATTTTTTCGTCTTTAATGAAGAATTCATTCTATTTCTAGAAAACAGATAAATACATAAAAGCATAAAACCAATTAAGAAAATAATTGTCATCAAAACATAAACTATATTTTGTTCTATTGGCATGTTAAAAAAATTCAAATTCCAATATTTTAAAAAGATTGGATACACCAATAAATATGGTATTAAATTTACATACTTAAACCAGGATAATAATCCTTCATTAGGTAAAAACATATAACAAATTGCACTCACTAAAAATAATCCAATCACATCTAAATAAAAACGATTGATATTATTAGCTTGGATAGCAAATATTAGAAAAATGGTAGCTAAAAGTGTATAAGAAAACCATTTCATTAAAATAAAGATCAAATAAAATGTTTTTATATCTATATTTAAACAAGCTTCTTTAAATAAGGAATATGACATGATTGAAGCATTAAAATCAATCATTCCATATTTTAAACTGCCGCATAAAATATTAACGAGAACCAATCCTACTACGCTTATGAATAAGACCACACTTATCACACTAAGCTTAGAAATTATCAATTTACTTCTTCCCTCTTTCATGGTTCGATACAATAATAACATGTTGTTTTGTTTCTCTTTCAACAATAAAGCTAACACACTCATAACACTAATCATTAAAAGCAGAAAATCCATTAAAGGAAAAACGATTGATTCTTCAAATCCGTCTGGAACCACAAAAGAAAGCTCTACTTCATCCATTTTACAATAATCTTGATATGTCTTATTTGCATTCGCTTTATCAAATTCACTACGATTTGCAAAGATTGCCATACCACTTTTTTTGGCATTCTTTTTGATTGTTTCTACATATTGAGAATAATTATCATAATGTTCTAGTTGTTTGGTGATATCTTGAAATAGACTTAATTGCGATAAGGTAATATCTTCTGTTGCATAAAGTTGTTCCTTCCTCGTCACAAAGGATTCATATGGATGCTCAGATTTATTTAAGCTTTCATATAGTAATTTCTTTTCATTAACAGAATAATCCATATTAGGTTGATATGCATAGATAATAAGACCATAAAAGAAAATCAATAATACAAACCATAATACATTATTTTTATTTATTAATTTTTTCCACTCTAATTTCCATAGCATCGTAATCACCTGTCTTCATCACGGAACAAAGACAAATATACATCTTCTAAAGATGCGGGTACTTCTACTGCATCATTAGGTTTTGTCCCCATTATTCGTGCAAACGTTCCATTTCCGCGTACCATCAACTGACTTATTATCCAATTTGAATTTAACTGAGTTGATTCATCTAACAATAATTCAAAAACTTTACCGTCTAATGATTTACATAAATTATGAACTGTATCAGACACTATGATATTACCTTTTTTCAACATTATTATTTCTTTCGCTATATGCTCTATATCAGAAACCACATGAGTCGCAAATAACACAATTTTATCTTTTGCAATTTGTGAGACAATATTTCGTATATTAATACGCTCCTTAGGGTCAAGTCCAGCAGTTGGTTCATCTAAAATAATAATATTTGGATCATTCATAATGGCCTGTGCAATCAATAAGCGTTGTTTCATTCCCCCTGAAAATGATCCAATTTTTCGCGTACGGCAATTGCTTAGATTTACCAATGCTAAAACCCGAGTGATTTCCTCATCAATATCTTTTTTTCTAATACCTTTTAATGCCCCCATATATGCTAAGAATCGATCTGCACGAAATTCATCATACAAACCCTGATGTTGAGGCATATAACCAATTAAAGTTCGATAATCCTTTCCTAAGTTTGTTATATTTATACCATCAAGTAGTATCTCTCCTGATGATGGAACTAAATTCATTGTGATAAGTTTCATCATCGTAGACTTACCAGCACCATTAGGACCCAACAAAGCGTATATTCCTGGGGTAAAGGTAAAACTTACTTGATCTAACGCTTTAATATCCCCATAATGATGTGTAATATTACATAATTCTAATTTCATCCGTATCACTCTCCTGAAACAAAATCGATGTACTGATTATTTCCTTTAAAATAATCGTCTTGTTTTATAAACACTAGATTTTCAACTTCTTTACCAACCGTAATACAAATAAAATACTCACCAACAGCTTCTAACACCTTTAAATCTTCTCTAAAACGTCCTTTGAATGGTTTAACAACTCCTTCTGATGATAATTGTTGCCACTCGTCATTATCCTGCGAAAAATACCATGAATCCAAAACAATTGGATACGATTGCGTTTGGTCAAGTATTTCAGCGGTATCATTTTTCAAATCACAACTTATTACATTAATTTCTGAAGTCGTTTGATCCTTTTCAATCGTAAATAATCGATTCCCATCATTGGAATACATTGCATCTGATATCATATGCTCGCTAATTGATTTTTTATCTAGTAATTGATAAGTGTCATCATTTAAATCATATTCATAATACTCTGTATGATTTTTTGACGCTTCAAAATTTGTACCATCATATTTGTGTTCAAAATAACTATACTTAACAAGAAGTTTGCTATTATCATCGGAACATACAATTTCTATTGAGTTATTATAATCTTCCATACAAAGTGAGGTTTTAGTACCTTCTTTCGTATCAAGATTAACGCTATATAAATAACATAAGCTTTTGTCTGCATTTTGTATATTTCCAGTTTCTTTATCTAATTCCATTTTTTGTTCGTCTATTGCAAAATAAACTTTATTTCCATACTGAGCAAAACTTAATATATCATAACTTGGAAGACTTGCTATCTCTTTACGATTTCCGCGATCCAAATCACTTTCTATCAACAATCCTCTGACAAAATTTGAATCGCTTAAATCTCTTTTAATTACATATAATCGATCTTTATAAACAAAATAACTTGCACCTGCAATATAGCTTTCTGAAGACTCCTCTATCGAACAATCAGGTCTAGGGCAAACGATTACACTTTCTTCTGTTGCGTAATCAAAAAAATACAAATATCCTTGGTTATTGACATAGTAACATCCTGAATCTATTGCATAACTACCAGTTTGCATCATCTTTCTAATTGAAATTGTTTTTTCCTCTTTTTCAATATATTGGACTGATTCTGACTGGCATCCAGTTAAAAGTACAAGCATACATACAATCCCTATTAACACTTTTTTCATACTAAATACCTCTAATTAAACGCTTTCTCTTGTAACGTATAAGATTCTATAATTTCATTGATACCCGCTTGTTCTAAGCTTTCTTCAATTGCTTGAATATATGCATCAATATCCTCAATTTCAGTTGTAAACATTTTTTGCATTATTTTGGTATCATCATAACCTTCTATTACCTTTACACATGCTTCTATATTATCTAATAATCCTTCATGGTCCAGTCTAATTTTGTTTTTTGGGAATAATTCTATATATTTCTTTTGATACTCCTTGGTATTTTGATAAATTGTTGTAACATCATTTTG
>JAXJYR010000205.1:0-17966 GCA_036306885.1 Longicatena sp. | reverse complement strand
TTCCTATGCTATATAGTAAAATAGCTGATTTATTTGTATCTTTAGCTAGTAGTGTGGAATGGATTTCTGATTTATTAAAAAGTAATGCACAGCTTCAGGATTTCTCATTGATTGATACATTTAGTAATCAGTTAATTACCTTCTTTATGGGGTATGAAAAATGGCTGCCACAAGTCGTTTCGACAATCCCTTCATGGATGTCAACGATTTTAGGATATTTCACTGATGTTTTATTTACTATCATCATTGCGATTTATATGATGTCTGATTTTGAACGTATTCAAAATACTTTTACCAAAGTGGTTTGTTGGTTCTTTGGTGATATAAAAGTTTATTTAAGTGAAATCAATGAAAGTATTCATATTTATATTAATTCGATGGCATTAGTACTGTTGATTCGTTTTGTGGAATATTGTTTGTTTTATTATTTGATTGGACATTCTGATTGGCTTGTATTAGGGGTATTATCAGCATTAGGTGCGATTATTCCTTATATTGGAGGAATCGTAGCAAATGCAATTGGAATATTATCTGGTTTAATGTTACCAATGGAACGTATTATATTTATGTTAATTGGTATTGTTGTATTAAGTAATGTTGATAATTATGTTATCTCCCCAATTGTTCATCAAAAAAGAAGTGCATTAGGTCCACTAACGACTTTACTCGCAATTTTTGCAGGTGGGATGATTGGAAATATGGTTGGAATTATGTTGGCGATTCCTTTTGTCCTAGCAATCAAAACAATAATTGAAGTATATCAAGAAAGACATTCTGCATAGATGGAATGTCTTTTTCATATGCTATAGTGGTGATGAAATGAAATTGAAAGTCTTTTATTATGCATTATATAGCATCGTGATGGTGATGTTGTTAGTAGGAGTTATTTATTTTATGAACTATTTTTGGCATCAAAAGGAACTACCATCTTTTTTTTATGACTTCACAAGCTGGGTAGCGTATGATGAACTGTTACCATCGACACAAACAGTTTCATCTAGTGTCGAAATGGTAGAAGATGGTTATTATCTTCCACAAGGAAATATGGTTTGTGCCCTTGCATCAGGTATTGTAAAACAAAATGATCAAAAGCTTGTGTTATTCAGTGATAAGGGAGTAAAAATTATATATGCTTTCCATGGTGATGTAAAAGTAGGAGAGCGTGTTCGTGTCCATGATGTAATTGGAAGCAGTGAACAGCCGCTAAAAGTATCTTTTTTTATTCATGATGAGGAAGTAAGCTATGAAATGGCGTTACAAAATTAAAATATCGTGGTTGTGGGTTTTATTTTTACCGTTTTTAAGCTTAGTATCCTTTTCAAGAGTATATTTTGATGTTTTACTAATGTTAATCTTTCATGAATTAATGCATGTTTTTAGCGCATCTTTATTAGGGATTAAAGTAGAACAAATAATGATTTATCCGTTTGGAATGTGTGCTAAATTTCATGGATTTGGTTTAGGTAAGCCGCTTCAAGAAGGAATTGTCGCAAGTATGGGGATTTGTTCACATTTTTTTATAGGAGGAATTTTATTTCTGTTATTTCAAATAAAATGGATATCGAATCCCTATTATCAATATTTAAGCGATGTCAATATTGGCTTAGCCCTTTTTAATTTTATTCCGATTTATCCCTTAGATGGATTTCGGATGCTACAATCATTATTACATCAATGGATTCCCTATCGAAAAGCGTATCTCTTATCATTACTTTTATCGTGGTTATTCTTGTTTTTGAATACAGAGATTTGGTGTTCAAGTATTTCGGCTTTTATGATTTCCATTTTATCAATGTTTGCGACACTACGACTATGGTATCATCGCCATCATCATTATCTTACTTTTTACTGGTATCGATATTTACACCAAATCAAAGCGAAGCCCAAATATCATATGCATCAGGATTTATATCGAGGATATGAAAATTATATGATTCGTAATGAAATGGTGGTACATGAAACAAAGTGGTTATATGAAAAATTAGGTAAATGGTAGTTATCAAATACGCTTTATGATATAATCAAACAATAAAGGGGGCATGGCAATGAAAAAAATTTTATTATCACTTTTAATGCTATGCATACTACTATGTGGATGTGAACAAAAAAGTGCATCGGTTGCAGTTACTTGTTATCCACTTCAATATTTAGTGGAACGCATTGGTGGTAGTGTTGTAAATGTCAATTGTATTAGTAATAATGAATTTATTCAAAGAGCATCAATCAAAGAAAATTACCAAGATATTGTGGAAGAAAGTGATGCATTGTTTTATATTAATTCTTTAGAACCATATATGGATATCTATTATGATGATATTCATGATATGACGACATTGGTTGATTTATCAGTTCGTAGTGCTATTTATAAATTTGCTCGTTATACAACAACGTATGTAAATGATACAGCTGCCGTTGTATTGTCTAATTATTATGATGGAAAAGAATTTACGAATATTGAAGCGTATGAAAATGATCCAATGCTATGGTTAGATCCTGTTGCTATGACAAGTATGGCAAGTGATATTCGTGATTATTTTGTTGGTTTATATCCACAATATCAAATGTTGTTTGATCAAAATTATAATCAGTTAGAATTAGATCTAGCCCGCTTAGATGCAGGTTTTTCTGAAATATACAATCAGAAACAAAATGTGAGCTTTGTCTCAATGACTCCAAGCTTTGGAAATTGGCAAAAATCATATGGAATTCATGTTTATCCAGTTTCTTTATCGCGTTATGGTGTACTACCAAATGCACAACAATTAGAATTAATTAAAAAACGTATTCGTAATGATCATGTACGTTACATCGCAATGGAAGATAATTTAAGTGAAGATATGATTACGTTAAGAAATGAACTGATTGATGAATTAGGTTTAATACCGATTAAGCTTAGTAATATTTCTTCATTAAGTAAAAACGAAAGTGAACAAAAGAAGGATTATTTAAGTATTATGTATCAAAATTTAGAATCATTACGCAAAATTGCACAATAAAGGTCATTTGACCTTTTTTATACTTGAAAAGGAGAACGAAAATGAAAAATATTTTAGTTGTAGATGGGAATAGCGTCTTATTTCGGGCTTATTATGCAACTTTATACGGGGCTTCATCATCTATGTCAACACGTCAGGGGATTCCTACGAATGCGGTGTTTGGCTTTGTGAATATGTTAAATAAGGCCATTGATTTATTAAAACCAGATGGAGTTTTTGTGGCATGGGATGCTGGTAAACAAACCTTCCGTCATGAAATGTATAGTGAATATAAAGGAACACGTAAAGAGTTAGATGACTCATTGAAAATACAATTTCCAATTGTTCGTGAATATTTAGATGCACGAGGTATTGCTCGTTATGAAGAAGCAGGAATTGAAGCGGATGATATTATTGGTTCATTTGTTAAATCACAACCTGAATATCAAATTCATATTCTTTCTAGTGATAAAGACTTACTTCAATTAATTGGCCCTAATAGTACGGTACATTTAATGAAAAAAGGAATTACTCAATTAGAAAAAATGGATGAAGTACAATTGTTAGAAACAATGCAACTAACTCCATCACAAATTATTGATATGAAAGCATTGATGGGAGATACTGCTGATAATATTCCTGGAGTAAAAGGAATTGGAGAAAAAACAGCATTAAAACTATTACATACTTATGGTAATATTGAATGCTTATATGAAAGCATTGATGAAATCAAAGGTAAAATGAAAGAAAAATTAGTAGCAGGAAAAGACATTGCCTTTTTATCAAAAAAATTAGCAACCATTTATACTGATGCAACATTACAATTAAATATGGAAGATGTTTGGTTAAAAGAAGATATCGATGCTTTAAATGCATTTTATTTAAAATATGAAATGAATTCTTTCTTAAAAGAAAAAAAGGCTGATGTAATTCCAAGCTTAAAAGTTGAGGTTACATCAAAGGTTCCTACAACGTTTTTAAGTGATGATACATTTATTTACTTTGATTGCGATAATGCTCATTTTAGTGAAGCTAAATGCTATGGGTTTGCATTATCAAAAGGCTCAGATAGTGTTTATATTAAAATGGCAGATGCTTTACAAGATGAAGCTTTTTTAGCTTTCTTAAATTCTGATTTACGTAAATATTCTTATGATGTTAAAAATGGATATCATGCTTTATCAAAATTAGGAATTGACTTTCAGCCATTTCATTTTGATGTTATGTTAGGGGCTTTTTTAGCTGATTCTAGAGTAAATGATGAAGCCAACCTGATTCAACATCATCAGTTAACAATTACGATACAACGTGATGATGTTTATAGTAAGAAAAACAAAGGGAAGATTGATACTGATAAACAAGTAACACATGCATTAGAGAAGGCCCAAGCATATGCTTCGATTTGTGAAGTGGTGATGAAACAATTAGAAGCCCAAAATCTGATGAAATTATTTAATGAAATTGAGCTTCCTTTAAGCTATGTATTATATGAAATGGAAGAGGAAGGGATTTCAGTAAGTAGAGATACACTTCAAGAGTTAGCTGCGCAATTAGAAGTCCAATTAGAGGCTTTAACGAAACAAATCTATGAATATGCAGGTGGTGAGTTTAATATTCAATCACCAAAGCAATTAGCGGTTGTATTGTATGATCAATTAGGTTTAAAGAGTGGTAAAAAAAGAAGTACGGCAGCCGATGTATTAGAAAAATTAAAATATTCACATCCGATTATTGAAGCTATTTTACAATATCGAAAATATGCTAAAATTCACAGTACTTATGCGCTTGCTTTACAAAAACATATTGCGGAAGATGGACGTATTCATACTATATTTCATCAAATTCAAACGACAACTGGTCGTATTTCTTCATCGGAACCAAACTTACAAAATATTTCGGTACGTGATGAAATTGGCAGAGAGGTACGAAAAGCATTTGTCGCAAGTGAAGGCTGCGTATTAGTATCTGCTGATTATTCACAAATTGAATTAAGAATGCTAGCACATATGGCGCAAGAGCAAAAAATGCAAGAAGCATTCTGTCAAGGAGCCGATATTCATACGCGTACAGCATCACAGATTTTTGATGTAGAAGAAGCGGAAGTAAATGCGGATATGCGTAGAAGTGCTAAAACGGTAAACTTTGGAATTATTTATGGTCAAAGTGATTTTGGGTTAAGTGAACAATTGAATATTACGGTGATTGAAGCCCGTGAATTTATTGAAAAATACTTTGCATGTTACCCACGCATTCGTAGTTTTATGGATGATAACATTGCGTATTGTGAGGAACATGGTTATGTAAAAACGCTATTTGAAAGACGTCGTTATATTGAAGAAATTTATGATAAGAACTTTATGATTCGTTCGTTTGGAAAAAGAGCGGCGATGAATGCACCGTTACAAGGAAGTGCAGCTGATTTAATTAAGCTAGCAATGGTAAATATTCATCAAAAAATGAAAGAATTAAAGATGAAATCGAAAATGTTATTACAAATTCATGACGAATTAATCTTTGATGTTGTCTTAGAAGAACAAGAAGTGATGATGAACTTAATTAAAGAAGGAATGGAGAAAGCAATGAAACTAAGTGTACCATTAGTGGCAGATGTACATGCAGGTGATAGTTGGTATAGTGCAAAATAATGCCTGAATTAGCAGAAGTACAAACGGTTCTTGATACATTACAAGAACAATTAGGATATTTTACCATTGAAGATGTAGAAGTATGTTATGAAAATTTAATTGCCACATCTCATCCTTATGAATTTATCCAAACAATGAAAGGGAAGAGGGTTCATGCTTTTTTAAGATATGGAAAATATTTAATGTTTGATTTAGAAACACATATGTGGATTGTTCATTTACGAATGGAAGGAAAATTTTATATTAATGAATATCCAGCGAACCAACAAAAACACATTCATGCTATTTTTACATTAGCGGATGGACGTAAGCTATATTATCATGATACAAGAAAATTTGGTCGTATGTATTTATATACCAAAACAATGAATGGAACATATCCATGCTTAGCAACCTTAGGTTTAGATTTGTTTGATCCAGCCTTACAATCTATTGATTTATACAAACGCTTTAAACAGAAAAAATATACTTTGAAACAAGCGTTGTTAGATCAAAGTAATGTGGCAGGAATTGGAAATATTTATGCCAATGAGATTTGTTTTGCGCTAGGATATCATCCAGAAACGAAGGTCGCACGTTTATCCAAAAAAGATTGTGAACGTTTGTTAGTCGAAGCTAGACGTATTTTAAGTGAAGCAATTGCATGTGGAGGAACAACGATTCGTTCTTATACTTCATCTTTAGGAGTAGATGGACGCTTTCAAATACAATTAAAAGTACACGATAGAAAGGAAGAAGCATGTAAAGTATGTGGTGATAAAATTGTCAAATGTTTTGTTGCCCAAAGAGGAACATATTATTGTCCAACATGCCAAAAAAGAAAATGAAAAAAATTGGTTTAACAGGTGTTATGGGTGCTGGAAAAAGTAGTGTGATTGCGATATTAAAAGAAAATAATATTCCTATTTTAGACTGTGATAAAATAAATGCTGAATTATTAGAAAAAGGAAACGCTGGTCATTTGGCATTGACGCAATTATATGGAATCAATATTTGTGATGAAAATGATAATATCGATAAACAAAAGATGAGTGACTTTATGTTTAGCCAGCCACATATCAAAAAAGAAGTGGAGAATATTTTACATCCACTTATTAAAAAAACAATTGATGATAAACTGAATTTATTAGATACTGAAATCGCTGTAGTTGAAGTACCTTTATTATTTGAAGTGAAATGGGAAGATGCTTTTGATGAAGTATGGGTGGTTTGTTGTGATGAAGAGATATTATTAGAACGTTTAGCTAAATATCGTGGAATCTCACAAGCAGAAGCCAAACGACGCCTAGCTCATCAAATTTCGCAACAAGAAAAAAGAGCAAGAGCAGATGTTGTGTTCGAAAACAACGGTGATATGAAGCAGTTAAGATTACAAGTATTAAAAGCATTGGGAAGGGAATGATATGATTGGAAAAAGTTGAATGTCGTATTGAATATGAACATCGCATGAATGATGAAATGCTACAAGCGTTACATATGCTATATGCCCCAATGATGCAGATGGGGGCGATTTCATTATATGAAACGATGTATGCATTGGCGATTTCGAATGTGCAAATTACAAATCATTCATTGATATTAAAATGTCATCATATAAGTAGCGAAAAATTTCATAAATTACGTTTAGAGTTAGAACGTTTTCAACTATTAAAAACATATCATCATAAACAAAATAATGAATATTTATATGTCTTATGTGCTCCTAAAATCGGTTATGATTTTTTAAACGATGCAATTTTTGGGAGAATGTATCTCAAAGAATGTGGACAAGCGATGTATGAATGGATGAAACAAGCTATGCAAAATGTCAAAACATCAAAGGAAGACTATGAAAACATTAGTGCTCCTTTAAAGCTTACTTTTGCATATCAGTGGAATGAAGAAGATGAAAAGAACTATGACGCGATGCAAGAACAAAGGATTCCAGAACGTATTGATGAAAAATATTTAACGATTTTAAATAATTTATCGTTACTGGTTTTACCAATGAGTGCTAGAACACCACAGAATTTACAATATATCGCAAAATGGAGTTCATTATATGGTTTAAATGAGGTACAAGTAGGAAGAGCTGTTTCACGAGCAATGGATTATCCAACCAATAGCTTTTATCAAGAACGATTTTTAACCTATATTCGTAATGTTCATGGAAGCTTTGAAATTGATTTAAATAAAGATCAATATGATTGTTCACCGATTGAATTTTTACGACGTCGCCAACAAGGAATCGATTTAAGTTTATCTGATAAAAAAATTATTGAATTATTAGTTGATCATTATCGTTTACCTCATGATGTCATTAATGTGATGATAGAATATGTTTTAGATAAAAATAACCAAAATTTAAATAAAAACTATATTGAAAAGGTGGCATCTAGTTGGGTACGTTTAAAAATCGATACCAAAGAAAAAGCTTTATCACATATTCGTGGTGGATATCAAAATAATCAGGTGAAAGAAGATTGGTTAGATCGTATGCAACAGATGAATTCACAAGGAGAAGATGATCCAGAAGAAACACGCCGCTTACAAGCCGAGCTTGCGCAAATGATGGCGCAAATAGGAGGGGATGCATCATGAAACAATTACAATTTGATTATGTTTTAGATGAACAACAAAAACAATATAAAGAAAATTTAACTCTTTATTTGTTACAACAAAAAGTGATTCAAGAATGGCTTAATGCGAATAATGCAAATCAGCGTTTCATTTATGAACACTGTGGGATGTTTTTAGAATATCTTAAAGTGATGCAACGTTGTGAACAATGTCAAGGGTTAAGTGTATGCAGTCAACCCCTAAAAGGAATGCGTCGTGAGTTAATGTTGGAAGAAAAGATGTTGATGCCTATTCATGTCAGTTGCCATTTTCAAAAGGATGAAACGCAACGTAGTGCACATCAAAATAGATATTTAGTAAGTGATTTTCCTAAATCTTATTTATACATTGACTTATGGAAAATTGATATTACCAAAGAAAGTAAATCTTATACGGAAGCAATGATGAAAGCAATGGGGATCATTGGTCAAAACTCAACCAAAGGATTATATGTTTGGGGACTTCCTGGGGTTGGAAAAACCTATTTGTTAGCAGGTATGTGTAATCAATTAGCAAAACAAGGAAAAAGTATTTGTTTTGTAAATGTTCCAAAGCTAGTAAGTGATTTAAAACAAATGTTTCAAGATAATGGCGCTATGGAACAATATTTGTATCGTATTACGCATTGTGATGTTCTTGTGTTAGATGATATTGGTAGTGAAAGTGTAACGGCATGGAGTCGTGATGAAATATTATTAACAATTTTAGATCAACGCATGGAACAGCATAAATTAACATGTTTTTCAAGTAATTATGCAATGAAGGAATTACAAGATAAATATACATATGCAAATGGAAAATATACTGAAAAAGTAGCAGCATCGCGAATTTTAGAAAGAATTAAGGTTTTAACTTGTGAAATTTTTATAAAAGGTGAATCTAGACGAAAATAATTCTTTTAAAATAGCAAAGAAAATGATATTATATAAGTGTATATGGAGGAATTTTTATGGTAAAACGCATAGGAATCTTAACTTCTGGTGGAGATGCGCCTGGAATGAATGCAGCGATTCGTGCTGTTGCCAGAGTAGCATTAAATAGCGGGATTGAAGTATTTGGTATTTACAATGGATACAAAGGGATGGTTGAAGGTTATATTGAACCATTAACGAAAGCTAGTGTCGGGGAAATTATCGACCGTGGAGGTACTATCTTAGGTTCAGCACGTTTGCCTGAATTTAAAGATATCCATGTACGTGAAAAAGCGGTCAATCAGTTAAAAAAGCGAGGGATAGAAGCGGTAGTTGTTATCGGTGGAGACGGTAGCTATCGAGGAGCTTTGGCTTTGACTGAAATGGGCATAAACTGTATTGGTTTGCCTGGTACAATTGATAATGATATTACTTGTACAGATTTTACAATTGGATTTGATACAGCTTTAACAACAATTGTAGAAGCAGTCGATAAATTACGTGATACATCTAGTTCACATCATCGCTGTTCTATTGTTGAAGTAATGGGAAATCGTTGTGGTGATTTAGCAATTTGGGCTGGAATTGCATGTGGAGCCGAAATTGTAATTACGTCTTCGACAGGATTTGAAGAAGGAGAAGTCTTAGAACGATTACGTGATTTGGATTTGATTAAAAAGAAAAAACATGCAATTGTTGTAATTAGTGAAAAGATTACAGATGTACATCAATTTGCTAAGAAAGTTAGTTTAAACACAGGTTTCTCGGGACGTGCAACCGTCTTGGGTCATGTGCAACGAGGAGGTTCACCTACTCCTAATGATCGTGTTTTAGCGAGTCGTATGGGAGAAAAAGCCGTTGATTTATTAATGCAAGGAATTGGTGGACAATGCGTTAGTATCAAAGAAAACAAGATTATTGCTGTTCCAATTGAAGAGGCATTAAATACACCTCGTGAGTCTAGAAAGAAATTGCAAAATCTGTTTGAACGTCTTGTATAGAAAGTAGTTAGGAAAGGAAGAAGAATATGATTCAACAAAGAAAAACAAAAGTAGTATGTACGATTGGTCCTGTTTCTGAGAAAAAAGAAATGATGCGTAAGTTAATCGATAATGGAATGAACATTATCCGTCTTAACTTCTCTCACGGTGATCACCAAGAACAAGGTGCTCGTATTGAGACATTACGTGAATTAACAAAAGAAACTGGAAAAAATGTTGCGGTTTTATTAGATACAAAAGGGCCTGAAGTTCGTTTAGGTGAATTTGAAAATGGTAAAGTAGAATTTAATACTGGAGATATCGTTACAATCGTTCGTGAAAACATTTTAGGAAATCACGAAAGATTCCACATTCAATGTCCAGAAATTTTCGATGACGTAGAAGTTGGTGGAACAATTTTATGTGACGATGGAAAATGTCGTTTAACTATTTTAGAAAAACGTACTGGAGAATTAACTTGTCGTGTTGAAAACCCACACGTATTAAAAAGTAAAAAAGGATGTAACTTACCAGGTGTTCGTTTAACAATGCCATTCGTATCTCCTAAAGATGATGCAGACATTCGTTTTGGATGTCGTATGGGTGTAGATTACATCGCTGCTTCATTTACAAGAAGAAAAGAAGACATCTTAGCAATCCGTAAAATTCTTCGTGAAGAAGGAAGACCTGATATTCAAATTATTCCAAAAATCGAAAACCAAGAAGGATTTGATAACTTACGTGAAATCTTAGAAGTTTCTGATGGAGTAATGGTTGCTCGTGGAGACTTAGGAGTAGATGTTTCTTTCGAATTAGTACCTTTATACCAAAAGAAAATTATTGCGACTGCGAACGAAATGGGTAAACCAGTTATTACTGCAACTCACATGTTAGAAAGTATGCAAGAAAACCCACGTCCTACACGTGCAGAAGCTAGTGACGTTGCGAACGCTGTATTAGATGGTACAGATGCAATTATGTTAAGTGGAGAATCTGCTGCAGGAAACTACCCAATTGAAGCAGTTCAAACAATGAACCGTATTGCGAATGCAATGGAAGAAACACTTCCTTACAAAGAACGTTTACACAAAGCTGTTGACTCTTCTCAACGTACTAAAAACGATGCAATTGCGATTTCTGTAGCTGAAACTGCATTAACTTTAGATGTTGCTGCTATTGTTGCCTTTACACAAAGTGGAAACACTGCTCGTCGTATTTCTAAATTCCGTCCAAAAGTACCTGTAATTGCAGTTACATTCGATGAAGCTACACAACGTTCATTAGCATTAAACTGGGGTGTTACAACAGTAATTTCACCAGTTGCAAACAACCAAAACAACGAATGTGAATTAGCTCGTGCAGTTGCGAGAGAACACGGTGTAAAACCTGGACAAAGCATTATCTTAGTTGCTGGATACCCAGTTGGAAACGGTGCAACTAACACAATGAAAATTATTGAAGTTAAATAATAAAAAAATAAATATAAAAAGACCGCATGGTCTTTTTTATATTGCAACATATTTGCAAGTAATATGCAAATAATGCTATGCTAAAATAGTAATATGAAATAAATATTACATTTTTGAGAATTTAATAATTATAGATGAAAAGCATTTTCATTTATGATAGAATAGTATCAGTTAAACAGGAGGTTTTTTTATGAAAACATATATTGGAATTGATTTAGGTGGTACAAACGTTCGTGTTGCTAAAGTAGATGAAGCAGGTAATTTATTACAAGTAGTAAAAGAAGCAACTGAAGTAAAATTAGGTACAGAGCATGTAATGAACAAAATTATTCGCATGATTGAAAGTATCGATGGTTATGAAAATGTAGAAGGAATTGGTATGGGTGTACCAGGTCCTGTTAATACAAAAGAAGGAAAAATGATTATGGCTACCAACTTACCAGGATTCCAAGATTATCCAATTGCGGAAACTTTAACAAAACACTTTAACAAACCGGCTTACGTAGATAATGATGTAAACGTAGCTTGTATGGGAGAAGCTGTTTTAGGTGCTGGTAAAGATAAAAATTCAGTTTACTATGTAACAATTTCTACTGGTATCGGTGGGGCTTTAGTAGTAGATCGTAAAGTTGTAAGTGGTAAAAATGGACATGCGGGTGAAGTAGGAAACATTATCATTGATCGTAACCGTGAAAAAATTAACCACTTAAATGCTGGTGCTGTTGAAAATGAAGCGAGTGGTACAGCATTAACACGTAAAGCAAAAGCGGCTTTTGGAGATGACAAAATTGCCCATGCTGGAGATTTATTCGATTTAGCACGTGCTGGAAATGAAGAAGCATTAAAAATGATTGATACAGCTGCCTATGATTTAGCAGTTATGTTCTCTGTCATCGCCCATGTTGCTGACCCAGATATCTTTGTATTAGGTGGAGGAGTTATGAAAGGAAAAGATGTATTCTTTGACAAAATGGAAGCATATTTCCGTAGTATGATTCACACAGGAATGCAAAGTATCGAATTTAAAGAAGTAGAACTTGCTGAACCAGGAATTGTTGGGGCTGCAATGTTAGTAAAAGCTTATAATTAATAAGGAGATACAAATGAACGAAAAAATGATAAAAAAATATGCCGAATTAGCGATTCGCAAAGGAGTTAATGTTCAAAAAGGTCAATCATTAATTATCAATGCGAGTATTTATGCAGTAGATATGGCGCGTGCTTGTGTAAAAGAAGCTTATGCAGCTGGTGCGAAACAAGTTGTTGTATTTTATAATGATGAAAAAATTTCTAGAGAACATTATTTAAACCAAGATGTTGAAACTTTATGTATCGTTCACCCTTGTCAAGTAGATTGTCGATTATATTATTTTAAAGAAGGTGCAGCAATTCTTCATATTATTTCTGAATTACCAAACATTTTTGCTGGTGTTGATGCTGCGAAAGTGAATCAAGCTAATTTAGCATTTAGTAAAGTTAGTGGAGAATTAAAAGCATATACATTAAAAAGTAAAGTACAATGGTGTATTGTAGCAGTTCCAAATCAAGAATGGGCTGAAAAAGTATTCCCTAACGAAGAAAATGCGATGGAAAAATTATGGACTGCAATCTTAGATTGCGCTCATGTTCGTGAAGATAATGATCCAATTCAAGAATGGAATGATATGATTGATCACTTCGATAGTCGTCTTTCTATTATGAATGAACATAACTTCAAAGCTTTACGCTTCAAAAATAGTATCGGTACTGATTTAGAAGTTGGATTAGTAGAGAACCATGTTTGGGCAGGTGGTTGCGAAGTGGCTGGAAATGGTGTTCCTTTTGAACCAAACATTCCAACGGAAGAAATTTTCTGTATGCCAAGTAAATACCAAGTAAATGGTAAAGTTGTATCAAGTAAACCATTAAATTACAATGGTGGTGTGATTGATAACTTTACAATTACATTCAAAGATGGAAAAGCAATTGATTTTGATGCAGAATGTGGTAAAGAATATTTAGAACAATTAATCACCTTTGATGAAGGTAGTCCATATTTAGGAGAAGTGGCATTAGTGCCTTACCATTCACCAATTTCTGAAAGTGGTATTTTATTCTATAACACATTGTTTGACGAAAATGCCTCTTGTCACTTAGCATTAGGTGCTGCTTATCCAATGAACGTTAAAGGTGGAAATGATATGAGCAAAGAAGAATTGGCAGCTGCTGGTGCAAATGATTCTATGACACATGTTGACTTTATGTTTGGTACAAGTGATATGTCAGTTGTTGGAATTAAGGCAGATGGTAGTGAAGTTGATATCTTTGTGAATGGAGATTTCGCTTTCTAATTGACATAATCGCAAAAAAGTTGTATAACTGAAAAGAAAGAAAAACATTGATAAGGATATGGTTCTTATTTATTGAATGTAGAGAGAAAAGCGGTTGGTGAAAGCTTTTTGCAGATGATAAGAATTACTCCCTTAGAGTTGCCCCTGAAAAGGTGTGCCGTTTTCCGCGTTAAGGAATAGAGCCTAAGCAATTAGGGAAAAAAGGTGGTAACACGTAGACGAACGTCCTTTTATGGCGTTTGTCTTTTTTTATTAAGGAGGAAATGGAAATGATCGATATTAAAGAACATGAAACACTGAGTGTGTTAAACCACTCTTGTGCGCACATGATGGCACAAGCTGTAAAACGTTTGTACCCACAAGCAAAATTTTGGGTAGGACCAGTTATTAGTGAAGGATTTTACTATGACATCGACTTAGGTGATGAAGTAATTAAAGATGCAGATTTACCAAAAATCGAAAAAGAAATGAAAAAAATTGCCAAAGATGGAAAACGTATTGTTCGTAAAGAAATTACAAAAGAAGAAGCGTTAGAAATGTTTGGAGATGACCCTTACAAAGTTGACTTAATTCAAGATTTAGAAGATGGAACAATTACTTGTTACCAACAAGGTGAATTCATTGACTTATGTCGTGGGCCACACGTTGAAAGTGTAAAACAATTAAAAAACTTCAAGCTTTTAAAACACTCTGGTGCTTACTGGAAAGGTGATGCATCTAACAAAATGCTTCAACGTATTTATGGTATCTGTTTTGAAACTAAAGAAGAATTAGAAGAACACTTATACTTATTAGAAGAAGCGAAAAAACGTGACCACAAAAAAATTGGTCGTGAATTAGGATTATTCATGATGAGTGAATATGCAATGGGGATGCCTTTCTTCTTACCAAATGGTATGATTTTACGTAACTTATTAGAAAGCTTCTGGTATGAAGAACATACAAAAGAAAACTATCAATTCATTAAAACACCTATCATGATGAGTCGTGATTTATGGGAAACAAGTGGACACTGGGAAAACTATAAAGAAAACATGTATACAACAAATGTTGACGACCGTGATTTTGCGATTAAACCAATGAACTGTCCAGGATCATTATTAGTGTTCAAAAATGGATTACACTCATACAAAGACTTACCATTACGTATGGGAGAACTTGGTCAAGTACACCGTCATGAAGCAAGTGGAGCCTTAAATGGATTATTCCGTGTACGTACCTTTACACAAGACGATGCACATATCTTTATGCGTCCAGACCAAATTGAAAGTGAAGTAAAATCATTAATTCACTTTATTGACCGTGTATATTCAATCTTTGGATTAAGCTATTCTATTGAATTATCAACTCGTCCTGAGAAAAAATACATCGGTGATTTAGAAATTTGGGAAAAGAGTGAAAAAGCTCTTGCGGAAGCTTGTAAAGCAGCAGGAAAAGATTACAAAGTAAACCCAGGAGATGGAGCATTCTATGGTCCTAAATTAGACTTCCACATCAAAGATTCATTAGGACGTGTTTGGCAATGTGGTACTATCCAATTAGATATGAACTTACCAGAACGTTTCGATATTTCATATGTAGAAAGTGATGGAAGTAAAGCACGCCCAGTTATGTTACACCGTGTAATCTTTGGTTCAATTGAACGTTTCATTGGAATTTTAATTGAACACTTTGCAGGACACTTCCCATTATGGTTAGCACCTACTCAAGTAATGGTAGTTCCAGTTCACTATGAAAAACATGCAGAATATGCAAATAAAGTAAATGATGCATTAGTAGCTGCTGGATTTAGAAGTAAAGCTGATTTACGTAATGAAAAATTAGGATACCGTATCCGTGAAGCACAATTAGCGAAAATCCCTTACCAATTAGTATTAGGTGATGGAGAAATGGAAAACGGAACTGTAACAATTCGTAAATCAACAAATGCGAAAGAATCATTAACAGTTACATTAGATGAATTCATCGCAATGATCAAAGATCAAAACGACAACAAAAAACTTTAATTATCAGAAGCATTCATTTTTGGTGAATGCTTTTTTATGACGATGCTATTTTTATGATAAATATTAGAGAAATACTTTTTAAAACAATTTCTTTATGATAAAATATAATAAATGCACGGAGGTGTTAGTATGGGAATTAAAGAAAGATTAGAAGAATTAAAGAAAATTAAAAATACGAATGAAGTGGAAAATGATGAAGAAATTGTTTCATTATCAAAGGAGTCAAATAAAATGATAAAAAATCGAATTATTTTAATGGAACCACAAGACTTTTCTAAAACCGAAGAAGCTGCAGAGCTTGTGAAAAGTGGTCATAGCGTTATATTAAATTTAAATATGTTAAATGAAAAAAGTGCACAACGTTTAATCGATTATTTAAATGGGGTAGTTTATGCTTTAGGCGGAACAATTGAAAGCATTGGTTTACGTGTTGTGTTAATTGCACCTGCTTGTACAGAGGTACATGGTAAAATTGTAAATAGTTCTGATGTATAATATATAATAATTGGAGGAATATAATTATGGCTAATGGTGTTATTGATAAAATTAAAGAGTTCGTCTCACCAATTGATGAAGACGAAGTGATTGAAGTAGTACAAGAAGATAATGAAGAGGAAATTGTAGAAGAAGATGTTACAATTTCAAAATATGAAAAAGCAAAATCAAAAGCAACAAGTTCAGTAAGTGAAGAAACAAAAATGGTATTATTTGAACCACGTGCCTTTTCTGATGTGAAAGAAGTTGCGAACCGTTTAAAAGAAGAAAAAGCTGCAGTCATTAACTTACATCGTTTAGATCGAATTTCTGCTCGTCGTACATCGGACTTTTTGAGTGGTGTTATGAAAGCATTAGATGGTACAATTCAAAGAATTGGGACATTAGTTTTACTGTGTACTCCAAATAGTATTCAAGTAAAAGGTAAAATTGATGTAGATGGTAAAGACGAGGAATAATTTTGTCAGTCTTACAACATTTTAAGGGTTATGAAGCATTGCTTTCAAGATTACAAGATGCAATTGTATTAATGGAGAAACGAAACAATGTTATTATAACTCCTTTTTTTTCACCAGATCAATTAATGATTGCGAAAAGCTATTTAGGTAAACAATATCAATATGAAATTTTTGGTGGATATGAAGGCTGTGAACGTGCTAAAATAGCAATTCTTCCTTTTCCCCAGGATGTTGAATTTAAAATTACAATATTATATGCTAAGTTATCTTCACGATATAGTAAAATTGCACATCCTGATGTTTTAGGTGCATTTATGAATTTAGGTTTAGAAAGAGAAAAATGTGGAGATATCATTTTAGATGATGATTATATTTATCTCATTGTTGATAGTGATATCGCATCATATGTGATGAATTTTTTAACGAAAATTCGTCATACGAGTATATCTTTTCAAATCTATGATGGGGAACTAAAGCATCAGTTAAATCTAGTAGAAAAAACTTATATTGTGTCTAGTTTACGTTTAGATGTACTTGTAAGTGCTTTTTCCCACCTTTCAAGAGCTAAGGCACAACAATTAATTAAAAGCGGACTTGTGAAAGTGAATCATCTTGTACTTGAAGATTGTTCGTATTTGTGCTATAACAATAGTGTTATTTCCATACGGGGGCATGGTCGCTTTCTGTTTCAAGATGTAACAAAGAAAACAAAAAAAGATAATTTTGTCATTACAGTAGCGAAATATGAATGAATAGGGTGATTAGTATGGAACATAATAAATTTGCACGAATGCGCAATGGATATCATCGATTTCAGGTTGATGATTATATAGAAAATCAGCAAAAAGAATTAGATTGGTTACGAAAAGAAAGCCAATTTTATCAAACAGAGTTAATTCGTTTGAAAGATAGTTATGATTTATTATCAAGTGCTTATGCATCTTTACAAGAAGATTTAAAGATGAAAGAACAAGCTGCAAGTGAATTGACAAGGATTGCGATGAAAGAAGCAAATTGTATTGTTGATACTGCTCAGCAAAATGCTGATGCGATTGTATTAGAGGCGATTACACAAGCACGTGGAATATTGATGGAAATT
>JAXJYR010000204.1:0-3799 GCA_036306885.1 Longicatena sp. | reverse complement strand
GATGGAAGCTTTACATATGATTACACTGACTTTGATGCTTGGGTAAGCTTCTGTAAAGAAATGGGATTAGGAGATACGATTATTGTTTACTCTATCGCACCTTGGCACAACAGCTTTACTTACTGGGAAAATGGACAAATCGTAAAAGAACCATATTCAGTAGGAAGCACACGCTACAACACAGTAGTAAAAGATTTCTTACAAGACTTAATTGAACACTTAATGGCAAAAGGTTGGTTCGACAACGCTTACGTTGGATTTGACGAAAGAGGAGTAGACCAAAGAGCCTTTGATGTAATTCGTAGTGTAAAAAACATTCACGGAAAATCATTAAAAATTCAATCAAGTATCGATAACTTAAACGGTAAAAAAGCACAAGCATTAAGTGTTGATTTCTTAAACGTTGGTGACTTTGCAGCAGAACAAGCAGGAGCTATATTCGATGAAATTCTAGCAACTCGTAATGCACAAGGATTACGTACAACACTTTACTCTTGTACAGAACACCGTCCTGGAAACTTCTCATTATCTGCACCAGTAGAAAGTTACTGGAGTACGATTAATGCAGGACGTTATGCAGATGGATTCAACCGTTGGGCATTTGATGCTTGGGTAGAAGATCCATTACGTGATGCAACACACAACGCCTTTGAAGCTGGGGACTGTTTCTCAATCTTCCCAGATGAAAAAGATGCACAAAACCCTATTTCTCGTTGGTCAGTACGTTTAGCACGTATGGCACAAGGGGTACGTGACACAAACAAATTACGTTTAATGGTAAAAGAAGCACCAGATCTTCAAGATGAAGTAGATGCTTTATACAACGCCTTAACTACAGTAGCAACAAAAAATACTACTTACATGAATGATTCACAAAAAGCAGCATTAGCAGCTGAAATGGATACATTCGAAACTGGATTAATGAACATTTGTCGTCAATACAACGAATTATTAGCAACTGGAACAAATGATGTAGAAGCAATGGAAATTGCAGATGGAAACTTTGAATTAGAATTAGGAGCATCTAAAAAATTAACATTAAGCTTTACACCAGAAAACGTTATTAACAAAAACGTAATTTGGACAAGTTCTAACCCTGCGGTAATTTCAGTATCAGAAAATGGAACAGTAACAGCAAATCGTTTAGGTTCAGCTACAATTACTGCAGTATCAGTATTAGATAGTTCATTAAAAGCATCTATTACTGTAAAAGGTATTTATGTACCAGTAGCAGAAGATGCACAAGTATCTTACTACTCATTTGATGATGAAGATGGTACAGATAGTTGGGGAACAAGAAATGGTACAATTAACAATGCGACATTCGTGGATGGAAAAGCAGGAAAAGCAATTTCGGTAACAGAAACAAACAACATGACATTCGCAAGTGCTAACCCATTCTCAGCAACTGATTCTTGGTCAATTGGATACTATGTATACTCAACAGTTGACTTAACAGGTCGTCACTCTGTATTAATGAACAGTAGTAAAACACACTCATTTGACTTAAAAATGGCTGCTGATCGTAAATCAGGATACCATGTAGGAACAGGTTCAGGAGATGTCTTAACATTTGAACATGCTTTTGAAAAAGGTGTTTGGTACCATGTAATGTGGACACAATCGAAAGCAGAAGGATTATCAATGTATGTAAATGGTGTGAAAAACCAAACAAACACTTGGACAAAAACAGGAACAGCATATGCACCAATTGACATTATCGGTGGAACAGGATTTGTTGGATACATTGATGAAATTAAAGTATACAACCGTGTTTTAACTGCTGATGAAGTTAAAGTAAGCATGATGAACTCTGGATTAAACTTAACTGAAAGTGCTAAAACATTAAACATTGGTGAAACATACTTAATTGAAGCAAGCTTAATTACATCTGGTTCAGTAAGTGAATTAACTTATGTATCAAGTGATGAAACAATCGCTAGTGTAGATCAAGATGGATTAGTAACAGCTCATAAAAAAGGAACTGCAACAATTACAGTATCTGCAGGAAACTACTCTGCTGAAATGACAATTACAGTTGAGAAAAAAGTAAACACACAAAACGTATTAGACCGCTACATCCTTGATGAAAAATATCAAAGTGATGTTGAAAAAGCGCCTGGTACAGAACGTCAATACTTAGGACAACCAGATATGGTTCGTACACGTAGTGGACGTTTAATTACTGCCTTCCCACAAGGACATGGAAAAGGTCCGATCGTGATGAAATTCTCTGACGATGATGGTGAAAGCTGGTATGAATACACTGCAACACCAGAAAGCTGGAAAGGTTCTCAAGAAACTCCTACTTTATACATCCTTAACTTAGCAGATGGTACAGAACGTATTATGATGATTACTGCTTGTCCAGGATGGGGAGTTGACTCTGATGGAAACCGTTATGGATGGAATACATCTTACTCTGATGACAACGGTGAAACTTGGACAGAATACAAACACTGGTACTCTAAATTAGCTGGAGACGATGACAACGATTGTATCGTTGCAATGGCTTCTTTAGTGCAATTAAAAGATGAAGATGGAAACTACAAACAAGAATGGTTAGGTAACTTCCACAACTACTCATACCAAAACTACAAAACAATTCTTTCATTCGATGAAAACGGTAATGAACAATGGTCAGAACCAGAATTCTATTTAGATGAATACCGTTCAATTGAATCAACTTACCAAATGTGTGAAATTGGTATGTTTAGATCTCCAGATGGAAAACGTATTATCGGTCTTGCGAGAAGTCAATCTCACAACAACCCTTCTACATTAATTTACTCTGATGATGAAGGTGAAACTTGGTCTAAACCAATGGATCTTCCTGGATCATTAGCTGGTGAACGTCATAAAGCACTATATGACCCAATCAGTGGACGTTTAGTTATTACATTCCGTGAAATCAAATTCGACTTAAACGGAAATGGAACATTCGATGGTGGAAACGACTGGACATGTGGTGAATGGTTAGCATGGGTAGGAACTTACGATCAATTAATGAACCAAGAAGATGGAGATTATGTAATCGAGTTAGATGCGGACTACGCAAACAACGCGAAATCAGGAGATACTGGATACACTGGTATGGTTGTGTTAGAAGATGGAACATTCATCCTTGATACTTATGGACACTGGGACCAACAATTCTCATTAAGCTGGGGTGGAGGAGTTACAACTGACTTATGTTGGATTCGTCAAGCGAAATTCAAACTTGGAAATGTTGAAAGTGACAACTACTTAACAAACTACTCTGAACTATACAACCTTTACCAAGAAGTAAAAGATTACAAATCAACTGACTACACTGGTGAATCATATTTACCATTTACTGTTGCTCGTGATTTAGCAGCAAAAATGATTGAAGCTCGCGATGCGCAACAAAGTCAAGTAGATGAGTTATATACAGTATTCTCAAATAAAGTAGATGGTTTAGTACCTGCAACAAATACTTTAGATAAAACAGCATTAGAAGCAATCTTTATCAAAGTATATGGAATGACTGAAAGAGAACAATATACAGATGATTCAATCGCAGCATTAAATGGCGCATTCATGATGGCAATGCAAGTATATACAAGTGAAGAAGCAACACAAGCAGATGTTGATTTAGCAGCAGCTTACTTACAACAAGCATACGATAGTCTTGAATTAAAACCAGTTGAAGTATTAAAAACTGGATTAATCGCAGCTATTGATTCATGTGCAGATGAAATTGCCAACGAAGAAGCATATAATGCTGAAAGCTTTGCGGCATTCATGGAAGTTTACAACAACGCAGTCGCAGTTAGAG
>JAXJYR010000203.1:0-6656 GCA_036306885.1 Longicatena sp. | reverse complement strand
GTTTTGTATAGTTTGAATTCTTCTGAGTCGTATGCTTTACGGTATACTTCGTAAGCAGTAGCTCCTTCACTAGCATCCCAAGTTAATGTGATTGTTTTGTAGTTTGTGTCTTCAGCCACTACGTTTTCAACTTTTGCAGGTGCAACGATTTCTGGTTCTTCTGGTTTTTTAACTAAGCCAGCAATTGCAGCTTTTAATGAGCTTAATGCAGCATCAACTTCTTCTTGAGTTGCATCTTCATTGCTTGCGATTGTCATTGCATCAAGTAATACAGTTCCAAATGCAGCTACAGAGTCTTCTGTAAATTCAGTTGTATCGATTGCTTGTGCAAGTTCAATTACTGTGTTTAATGCATCTTTGTTTACTGGAATTTCAACTTCGATGTTTTCTTCACCACGATCTTTAGCAGGTGCATCTGTATCTGTTGGTGTAGAAGCTAATGTTGCATATACTTCAAATTCTACGAAGTGGTCAGAAGTTGAACCGTTTCTTCCATTTACATATACACGGATGTAACGAGCATTTGTAACTGAATCTAATACAAAGTCTTTACCATTAGATGTTTCTGCATAAGTTGCATCATTTCCAGCACCTAAACCATGTACATTGTTTGTATCAGAGTTGTATACAATTGTTTGGTTTGCAAAGTCCGCAGTTTCACTTAATGCGATAACTGTAGCACCATATGTACGGCTATCTTTGAAGTAACGAGTCATGTTTAATTTAGCTACTTCGTATGTTGAACCTAAATCGATTTCGATGTAACGAGATAAGTTTTGTCCATTTGCAGTATCTGGTAATTCTAAATAGTAATCAGAGTTTTTGTTTCCGTTGTTGATGTTAGAGAAACGAGTTTGTGGTTCGTTTTTCTCTGGAAGAGAAGTTGGAACACCATCGTTTAACCAAGCAGTAATACGAACTTTAGAGTTGTTAGCTGGTAACATAACGTTTTGAGTGTTTGCAGTTGGTTCTTCAGGAGCTAATTCAGCTACTTCATCAAATCCTAATCCATCATCCATTAATGTTAAGTATTGAATGTTTGCTTCTAATCCATCTGCTACAACTACTGCACCTTTGTAAAGAGTTGGAACTTCTTTTGTTTCATCTGAAGTTGAAGCTACTACTAATCCATCTAAGTAGATTTTGATCATTCCGTTTGCTTCTTTTACAGCTGAGAATTGGTGAGGTTTTCCATCTGCGATGATACCTTTTGTTTCAGATTTCACACTTCCATCTGATTGTTTTGTACGTTGTTCATATTTAGAAGTTACACTCATACCGTTGAATTCAAATACTAAGTATCCATCTTCATCGATTGATAATGTGTATGCACCTTCTTGACGTACGATTTCAGCGTTTTTATCTTTTGTTGTTAATACCCCTGTAATTGTGAAGTCACGAGTTCCATCAATTGAGTATTTGTTTCCTTTTTCAATTGGTGTTCCATCTGTTACTTCATTTACAACTGAGTTAATTAAGTCGTTTTCATAGTAGTCATCAGCGAATTTTTGAGTTGTTGTGTTTCCAGTAATATCTTTAATTCCTGTTACATTTACTGTTACATTTTCTGCATCAACTAATGCTTTGTCTAATGTTAATGTTACAGTACGTTTGTCAGCGTTTAATGTTGCAGCTGTTACAGTGTATCCTTCTACACTAATATCAGATGCTTTTACATCACGAATTGCTTCGTTGAATTCTACATCTAATTTGTTGTTGTCACCGTGAATGTTTTTCACTGTTGCAGCAGTTGTATCTTTTTCACCGTAGTACATAATTAATGATTCAAATGGTGCTAATGTATATGTAACTTCTTTTCCATAGTACATTTCTTCGTCGTTTTGCCATTTAATATCACCTAATACTACTTTACCATATAGGTTTTCGATACCTTCTGTTACACCTACTAAACGGTCAAATTTAAGTGTGTATGTTTTTGTTGTGTTGTGAGGGTTACGGATAGATACGATACCTTCGTTTCCATTCCAACAAGAGAATCCATATACATCACCATTACCTGGTTGTCCACCAAACATTTTTGATTTTTGTAGGATGTGGAAGTTGTCTTCAATCCAGTTTGCAGCTTCTGCATTTACTTGCCATTTTTCATCATCAAACATACTTGGTGAGTAGTAGTATTCCCAGAATGCTGTACCACGTGTTCCTAACATGTATAGGTATTCACGCATATCGTCAGTTGAGAAGTAAATTTGGTTTGGTTTACCTGGACCAATGTGTGCTGTAGAACCATATACAGGGTCATGGTTGTAGAAGTATTTCATTGGTAATTGCCATTGACGAGTGTTTACGAAGTTGTAATAACAGTTGTCACGGTATGTAACTGTTTGTTGTTCGTCATTTGCACCAAATTTTTGTGTATATCCTACGTCACCTGTGTTTTGCATCCAAATTGAGTTTGCCCATTGTAAGAACCAAGGAGAAGGGTTAGTGTATGATGTAACGTTAATCCATAAGTCACCTTCTACACCTTCGTTTTCACGCATTGTTTCCCACATATCTGTCCAACGTTCGTATGTTTCAGAAATTGTGTAGTATGGGTTTCCTGTAACATAGTAAGGAGATTTAGTTGTTGATGGGTGTAATAACATACCATCTAATTTCCAATAGTTAATGTGGAATTTTTCTTGGTAATCAACGAAGATATCATCACGTAATTTGTTTAAGTAACGAGCATCAGAAATGTTGATGTCATTTCCAGAGTTACCATTTACAGAACCTAATCCTGCGTTCGCAATCCAGTTTGCGATTTGTGTTTGTGTTCCATATCCTCCACGAGGTCCTAACCATAATCCGAAGTTAGATCCCATTTGTTCTACTTGTAATGATGAGTCATATAATTCGTTAGGGAATTTGTTGTTGAAGTCCCAGAATGATGAGTAGTTCATCCATCCATCATCTACTACATAAGAGTCAAGTGGGTTTACTCCATATTGTGTAAATCCTTTTTCTACTTCATAGAAACTTTGACGAATGTTTTCTGCAGTAATGTCTTTCATGTAGTCATACCATGTGTTGAATTGTTGACGGAACTCTGTTGGAGTTGCGATTGTTTCAATGTATTCATAGAAGTCTGATTGACATACACTGTAATCACGAGAACGTGCTGCCCCTACGACTGCTGGCCAAGTTGTCATTGATCCAGCTTCTTGTTTCATGTTGTATTCAAAGTATTCATCTTTTGCTAATGATTTCCCATACCAGTAACGGATAAATCCATTTTCATTACGGATTTTGTTTTCTGTTTGTGGGAACTCACATCCCCAGTACATTGCAGCTAAGTAGTAAGGTTGTCCTAATTCAAGGAAGTCACCTTTCATGTTAGCCATGTCTGAGTTGTTAGCTTGTTCTGGAATTGTCCAGTATTCATCTTTGTTTAAATCACTTGAATTAATATCCATGTTTTCTAAATCAATGTATTCAATTCCAGCGTTTGCTGCTTGATCCATTGGTACAGAGATATTTAAGTGTTTACGCATGAATGAGTCACCATCGTACATTGTGATAACTTCTTCAATTGTATATGTAACACCAGCGATTGTAATTGGATTAAATTTAAATGTTAATGTTTCTCCACCTGGAATGTCTTGTGAAACTGGAGCACCATTTAATGTTAAATCGCTTGTTTTAATCGCATCACCTGAGTGTTCAATTTTGTTTTCATAGAAACGAAGTTCAGCACCACTCGCAAAAGAACGTCCTTCGATTTCATCAATTGCCACTAATTTTACTTGTTTTGCAGTAATTGCACTATCTAAGTTAATAATGTTTGTTAATCCATCTTTGTAATCAAATGTACCTTTTTTCACTAAAGTCCAAGAACTATTTGCAGAGTTGAAATCTAATGTAGAACTTCCTGTGTTTGCATATAATTCATAGTTTTTAATGTGTCCGTTTGTTCCATTTGCACGTCCTGTGTAAGAGAACGCTTGGAATGTTTCGTTACCATCAAAAGTAATGATTACGTTATGAGGGAATGCCATATCCCCTTTTAACCCTTGGTTGTCATAACGAGAGTGCCAAATTGTGTTATCATCCCCATCAATCATGTTACTTGCAGGACCATCACCATTTTTCTCATTTGTTTGGTAACTGTCTGCATCTGCGCTCCATCCAGCTGTTGATAATGAAGGGATTTTCGCATCCATTAAAGAGATGACAAATTCTTCACTTGCTTTTGGCGTGAATACTGTCGCAGAACCGTCTGTACGATAGTTTGTTACATCTTTCGTACTTAGTTTGTTGTTGCTAATATCAAAGCTACGTTCGATATAAGCGTTTCCGATAGTATATGTGTTACCACTTGCTTCAACACTTACTTCTTCTGTTTTAGCCGCTACTTTAGCATCCGCAGCCACAAACACAAATGAGCTAAGTCCCATACAAGCACTTGCCAACATACACATCAGTTTTTTTGTTGTTTGTCTCATAGTTTATTTCCTTTCTCTCTTCTAGTAAGAGCTTACAAAACTATTATATCAAATTTTTTTATACTTTCCATCCATCCATATCAGTTTACTTTTTTTTTCCAGAAAAGAAATAAAATATTTAATCTTCCATAACAAAAAAGATGCAATCTCTCTGAACGAGAAATTGCATCTAATTTTAGTTATACAACGTTAATTAAACTTGCGTATCAATTAAGCTTTGTATTCTACAACTTTAGAGTAAGAAGTGTAAACTTTACCGTTGTTGTATGTACGGTATGCTCTTACTTTATAGAAGTATGATTTACCAGCTTTTAATGATTTGTTTGTGAAGCTTAGAGCTGTTGTTGTTTTAATTTTTGAGTATGTTCCTGATTTGCTTGTTGCACGGTATACTTCGTAGTATTTAACACCTTCTACTGCTTTCCAAGAAATCTTAGCTGTTGTAGAAGAAGCTTTTGTTACTGTAATAACTGGTTTAGAGAATACTGAAGTTCCTGTACATGTGTTAGAACCGTTAGTTTGTGTACGATCTTTAGAGTCGTAACGTGCAGCTTTAATCATGTATGTGTAAGTGTTAGGAACCATTGATGAAGTAGTGTAAGTAGTTACATCTCCACCTAATGTAAGGATTTTCTTCCATCCTTCAGTTTCTGATTTACGGTATACCAAGTAACGAGTTGCACCAGCTACTTTAGTCCAGCTTAAGTCAAACTTAGTTTTTCCATTAGCTTTCATTGTAAGAACTGGTTCACCTTGAAGTAATGCAGTTGCAGATTTCGTAGATGAAGATTTACCAGCAACGATAGCTCCATCTGCTAATTCTTTGTTTGCAATTACACGGTAGCTGTATTTCACACCAGTTTTAACTCCAGTTACTTTGTAGCTGTTAGTTGTTGATGTTTTGAATTTAATCCATTTACCTGTTTGAGTGTTTAGACGGTAGATTTGGTAGTAAGTTGCACCTTCTACTGCATCCCAGTTTAATTGGATTGTTTTGTAATCAGTTGCTTTAGCAGTTAAGTTAACTACACGAGCTGGACGAGCAATTAATGCATCAATTACAGCTTGAAGTTTTTCAACTTCTTCAGCTACTTGAGCGTTTGTAGTAACTGTTGCTAATGCTTCTTCAGCAGCTTTAATAGCAGCTTCTAAAGCTTCGAATGTTGGAGCATAGTATTCATCTTCTTTGAATTCTTTTGCTTCAGCAATTTTGTCTTCTAATGGTTTAGTATCTAGAACTTCAACAGTTTTTTCTGCTAATGCGTTGATTGCAGCGTTTAAGCGTACAACTGCTTGATCAACATCCATTTGAGTTGCATCAGCGTTGTCCATTACATCTTTAGCGTTAGCTAATTGAGCTTCTAATACAGCAACTGTTTCATCAGTGTATTTGTCAGCTTCTGCAAGTTTAGCTTCTGCTCTAGCGATAACTTCTGCTAATGCATCTTTGTTTACTGTTGGTTCAGGTTGTTTTTCAATTAATGCGTTAATTGCATTAATTACGTTTTGTGCATGCATATCAGCATCTTCTTGTACATATGCGAAGTTAGAGTTTAATACCATATTAGCGTTGTCATACAGTCCTCTTAATGCAGTTACGCTATCTTCAGTATATTTGTCTGCTTCTGCTAATTTTTCGTCAGCTGCAGCAAGAGCTTCTCTTAATGCAACTACGCTAACTAATTTACCTTTTCTTGTTTCTAATTCAGCTTTCGCTGCATCTACAACTTCTTGAGTTGCGCTTGCGTCAGCTACTACATCTTTACCAGCTGTTAATGCAGTTTGTAAGTTAGACCAAGATTTTTTAGAGTAATCAGCTTCATTTAATGCTTCAACTTCTGCGATTAATGCTTCTAATGCAGATTTGTCAACTGATGGTTCTGGTTGTTTTTCAACTAAACCAGCAATTGCATTTAATAAGTTGTTTGTGTGCATTTCAACATCAGCAGGAACGAATCCAACGCTAGATCCTACTACGAATTCAGCGTTTCCTAATTGTCCGCGTAATGCAGATACTGATTCATCAGTATATTTGTCTGCTTCTGCTAATTTTTCGTTAGCTGCTGCGATTGCTGCTTTTAATCCACTAATGTCAACAAGAGCATCTTTTTTAGCTTGTAATGCAGCTGTAGCAGCATCTACTTCTTCTTGAGTAGCTGCAGCGTTTGCCACAACGTCTTTACCTGCTGTTAATGCAGTTTGTAATTT
>JAXJYR010000202.1:0-3390 GCA_036306885.1 Longicatena sp. | reverse complement strand
GATACTTTTACAGGACGTACAATGCCAGGTCGTGCATATAGTGATGGATTACACCAAGCAATTGAAGCGAAAGAAGGAGTTCCAATTAAAGAAGAAACTTCAACTATGGCAACAATTACTTACCAAAACTTCTTCCGTATGTATGATAAATTAGCTGGTATGACTGGTACGGCGAAAACAGAAGAAGAAGAGTTCTTAGAAATCTACAACATGCGTGTTATCGAAATTCCAACCAACCGTCCAGTGGCTCGTATTGACCACCCAGATGCAATTTATACACGCCCTGCCTTAAAATATGCAGCATTAGTAGAAGAAGTAAAAGAACTATATGCGAAAGGTCAACCAGTATTAATTGGTACCATTAGTGTCGAAGCATCTGAATTAGTTCACCAATTATTAGTGAAAGCACACATTCCTCACGAAGTGTTAAACGCCAAAAACCATGCGCGTGAAGCAGATATCATCGCCAAAGCTGGACGTATCAAAGCGGTAACCGTTGCGACAAACATGGCTGGACGTGGTACTGACATTAAGCTAACGCCAGAAACCAAAGCGTTAGGAGGACTTGCGGTACTTGGAAGTGAACGTCATGAATCAAGACGTATTGACAACCAGCTACGTGGACGTAGTGGACGTCAAGGAGACCCTGGATTCTCTCGTTTCTATGTATCATTAAAAGATGAATTAATGATTCGTTTCGGTGGAGATCGTTTAGAAGCATTATTTGATTCATTAGGAGATACACGTATTGAATCAAAAGCTGTGACTAAATCAATTACCCAAGCACAAAAACGTGTTGAAGGATACAACTACGACATTCGTAAATCATTATTAGACTATGATGATGTATTACGTAAACAACGTGAAATTATGTATGAACAACGTGACTTTGTATTAGAACACGAAGATGTACATTCTATTATTAAAGATATGATTGATCGTGCTATCCAACAAGTTGTGGAAGCGAACACAGATACGACAAAACGTGATGAAAATGTCGATTACGAAAGCATTCTAAAAGGATTATCGGTTTTAGGTGTAGATGTTAACCATATTTCAGTAAGCGATATTCAAGGAAAATCACAAGCTGAAACAGCTACTTACTGTGCTGATACCATCTTTAACTTCTATGATCAAAAATTAGAAGGTGTACGTGATGAATTTAAACGTATTGAAAAAAGCATTGTGTTACGTACAATGGATCGTAACTGGGTAGAACACATTGACTTAATGGATAAATTACGTAATGGAATTCACTTACGTTCATATGCACAAAATAACCCACTACAAGCATATATCGAAGAAGGTTATGATATGTTTGAAGAAATGCAATTACGTATTGCACGTGAAGTTGTGTTCTTCGCTATGAAAGTGGAAATCAACAAAGAACCTAAATAGAAAGAGGATTACATGGAACTATATGAAATAAGAGAAGGAGTGAATACTCATCGAGCGAAATTAGATTCGCTTGGTGAGTCACTTTGACTTAACCAGTAAACGTTTCAAAATTGAAGAATATACCCATTTAACAATGGAAGCTGACTTTTGGAGTGATCCAAACGCAGCTCAAAAAACAATTCGTCGTTTAAATGCAATGAAAGAAGTGGTCGATGCCTATGATGCCTTAGATAGCCAATTATCATCGCTACAAGAAAATGATGAAGTGTTAAAAGAAGATTTTGATGATGAAATCTTTGAATTACATGAAATGGAATATAATGAAATGATGGAAGCTTTTGAACAATTCGAATTAAAAGTTTTACTATCACATGAATATGACCATTCTAATGCGATTATTGAACTACATCCAGGTGCAGGAGGAACGGAAAGCTGTGACTGGGCAAGTATGTTATATCGTATGTATTCAAGATGGGCAGCTGATAAAGGCTTTAAAGTCAGTGTCTTAGATTATCAAGCGGGCGATGAAGCAGGGATTAAATCAGTCACAATGCTAGTCGAAGGTGATTTGGCATATGGATATTTAAAATGTGAAAAAGGAGTCCATCGTTTAGTGCGTATTTCACCATTTGATTCTGGTGCAAGACGTCATACTTCTTTTGCGTCTTTAGATGTTATGCCACAATTCAATGATGAAATTGAAATTGAAATTCGTCCCGAAGACTTACTTGTAGAAACGAAACGTGCAAGTGGAGCCGGTGGACAACATATTAACAAAACTGATAGTGCGATTCGTATGGTGCATATTCCGACCGGATTAGTAGCGACATGTCAAAGTGGACGTTCGCAACATGAAAACCGTGAAGAAGCATTACGTATCCTAAAATCGCGTTTATATCAAAAAATGATTGAAGAACAAGAAGCTAAATTGGCTGAGATTAAAGGGGAACAAAAACTAATCGAATGGGGTTCACAAATTCGTAGTTATGTCTTCCACCCTTATTCTTTAGTAAAAGATCATCGTTCCAACCATTCTACTGCCAATACTGGTGCAGTAATGGATGGAGATTTAGATGATTTCATTTATGCTTATTTAAAAATGCAGGTGAAATCATGAGTGTTTTTAATGAAAAAAAAGAATTGATTCTTGATATTTTAATTATTATTTTAGGTAACTTTTTCATTGCGTTAGGAGTAAACTTATTTATTCTACCTTGCGATGTCTTATCAGGAGGTGTTAGTGGGATTGCGGTTGCATTACAACCAATCTTTCATTTACCACCAACCCTTGTGATTAACGCCTTAACAATTGGACTCTTCTTAGTAGGAGTTGTTGCATTAGGAAAAGGTTTTCTATTAAAAACAATTATCTCAACAATCGTATATCCACTATTTATTTCTTTATTAAATAACTTATTAAATGGATATCAAGTAACCGACAATCAAATGCTAGCATCGCTATATGCGGGAGTATGTGTAGGTGCAGGACTAGGATTAGTGATGCGCTGTAACGCTAGTACAGGAGGAATGGATATTCCACCACTTGTCATTCATAAATTTACAGGCTTACCACTATCAACCTTAGTCATGTGTACAGATGGTGCTGTGGTAGTACTAGGAGCCTTAACTTATGGATTAGAAGCTAGTATGATTGGATTATTATCTGTCTTTGTAACAGGTAAGGTCATTGACGTGATTCTAACAATGGGATCACAAGGAATGAAACAAGTGATGATTATTTCTGATCATCATGAAGAAATCTTATCTGAAATCTATGCGAATATGAAACGTGGAGCTACCTTACTACAAGGAAAAGGTGGATATCGACGTGGAAATAAAGAAGTGATTATGATTGTCGTATATAAGAAACAATATCCAGTCGTAGATCGTATTGTGAAACACATTGACCCCGAAGCATTCGTCATCGTTAGCGATGTAAATGAGGTTCATGGAGAAGGATTTACTTACGAACAATATATGTAAGGTGCTCAT
>JAXJYR010000201.1:0-3057 GCA_036306885.1 Longicatena sp. | reverse complement strand
GAATTCTAATACTAATTTTGCTTCACTTACTACATCCGCAATTGCTTTTAAGCTTTCTTCACTTAGTCCTTCTGTATCTAGTGTTTCTGCTGATTCAATTGCAGCTTTTAACGCATCAGTATTAATTTGAGACGCATAAACCTCAAGTTCGTTAATTCCTAGTGTATGACTTTCTGAATTACTTAATTTAGTTTGTACAAGACGTACATAACGTGCTTCTGTTGGTTGGTCTAATTTTACATTGACTTTACCTGGATTAATATTGTCTCCCACAAATGCATATGATCCTGATTTCACAAATTCTGAACCATCTAATGATGTATGAATTTCAAAAGCTCCATTCATTGGGTAGTAGTATAGTGTAATATCAGTTACATTGTAAGTTTCTTCTAAATCAACTTGGATATAGTTTCCAATTGTATTTTTTAATGATGTACGGTTTGCGTTGATTGCTGATGTATCGATAATTCCATCTGTAGCGACAACCGGGTTAAATTGAGGGTATTTTAAAGTTCCATCAGCTTTATATCCACCTTCAATTTCATTGATATATACTGGTTTGTTCAATGCGATGTTTTCTTTTACTACTTCTCCTACTGTATTTGATTCTAAAGAACGCATCCAGTATCCAATATAAGGAGAAATTAAGTCATATCCATGACCACCAATATGTACTTCACCAGCATCAGATTTATATAATGAACCTGCATTAGTCATATCAAGAATGTCATAGCTATATGTGTTTGCCACACCGTTTAATTCAATTGTTCCTGAATATAAATCGATGTAAGGAATATTCCATTTAGCACAGATTTCTTTTGCTTTCGCAAAGTATGCAGACATATCTTTTGTTTCTCCACCCCAAGTTGAGTTTGGTGTAGCGTAGTTTACGATATAACCAATTTTAGCTCCAACATAGTTTGATACAGTGTAGTGAATCATTTCTTCTAATCCACCTGCAAATGTAGAAGTATCAAAGCTTGATACCGCAAAGGAATCACTTACTTCACCAATTGGTGCAGAATCCATTGCATCATTTACTCCACCATGTAAAATTACATAATCAAATTGTTTCGTTGTATTGTTTTGTAGTTGAGTAAGTACACGGTTGTTTGGACGAACAGTAGAAGCAGATGCACCACTTACTCCCGCATTAGTCCAATTCATTTTGTTTTGGGTACCTATACGTCCTGCCCAACCATTTTGTTTATAGTCGTCTTTGACTGCATTTGTAATAGAGTCCCCAACAAATAATACTGATTTTCCAATTAAAACATTTTCTTCAAATGGAATATATGCCTCTGGGAATTCATGTCCAGCTACTGCTAAGTTTTTAAATACTTCAAATTGATCGATTGTTGAAATATTACCTAACATTCTTACGTATGCTGCGTTATCATCAACAATTGTATATGTATAACGGTACACATCATTCATGCTGCCTTTTACACCAGCTGCTTGATATCCTAAAGGTGTTGAAACTGTTTCTTCAAATGCTACTTGTCTAACTAGCTTGTGGTCTGCAGAGTAAACTTCCATTACATAGTTTTCTTTCGCAAATCCTGACCAATCAAGAACATCGCCTTTGACAACTGGAATTTGGTGTGTTGCGAAAAGGTTTGAATAGTTTTTCGTATTTACTAGTTTTTCTCCATTGTAAGTTAATGCTTTATACCAGTTATCGTAGTGGTTACGATCAAATAAGTTTTCAATTTCACGGTGAGATAATTTTTGCGCAAATAACCAATCGATTAATCCTTCTGTTTCAGCAGCACTTTTCCAAACATTGTGTCCTGCACCTTCATAAGTTACGAATGTGATTTTTTGTCCACCAGCTTTTTTAATCGCATTTACCATTGTTTCTGTTCCGGCATAAGGCACAGTTGAATCAGCTGTACCATGGAATGTCCATACTGGTACATCTTTCATAATATCCGCTTTACGATGGTCAGCACCACCACAAATTGGAACACCAGCTGCAAATACATCAGAGTGGTTCATTAATAAGTTCCATGTACCAAATCCACCCATTGAAAGCCCCATTGCATAAGTACGATCTGTATCTGTAGAGTATTGAGCTTTCACTGTTTCTAAGATTTTCATTACGGTTCCTAATTGTTGTTCAGGAATTAATGAGCTATCATAGTCACCATTTGCCCAATCTGTTTCCACCCAACGTTTTCCACTTGGACATTGTGGGGCGATGATAATAGAATCCCATGTAGCAGGGTGAATTTTAAATAAATCATCAAACACATGCACTAATTGGGCAATGTTATTCGTTCCACGTTCTCCAGCACCGTGTAATAAAACGATAACTGGATATTTTTTAGATGCATCATAGTCTTCTGGCACATATAAACGATATGGCATACTTGCTGTATCATCAGTATATGTTAAAGCTTGCGTCATTGCGTTTTGATCAATTGTTGCATTTTTTACTGCGTTATAGATAGCAGTTGCATATCCATCAACTACCGCTTGTTCGCTATCTTTTTTATCATAGTTTACAGCATCAATTGCTGCTTGAATTGTAGTATAGTTTGTTACATTACCCTCAAATTTTTCTGCAAATGCCACAGCTTCATTTACTGCAGTATAATCTGCAGGGTCTTGCGAACTTAAATCATAAGCATATACTTCAATTTCATTTACTCCTAATGAATATTTGTTATTGTATAAGCTTGTTTGTACGACACGCACATAACGTGCATCGGTTGGGTTCTCAAGTGATAATGTGATGCTTCCTGGTTTATTATGTAAATCTGTAAATGAATGAGAAAGCACCTTTGTCCACTGTGTTCCATCCACTGATACTGTTACATCAAATGTTGGACTCATTGGATAGTAGTACACTACTACATTTGTTACTGCATATACATCCTGTAAGTCAATTTCATAATATTCTCCAACGTATTTATCCACTGAAGTACGGTTTGCGTTAATTTCAGATGTGTCAATAATTCCATCTGTTGCAACTACTGGATCAAAGAATGCATTGACCAATGTACCATCCGCATTATATCCTCCTTCTACTGAACTTAAAGTAACAGGTTT
>JAXJYR010000200.1:0-5122 GCA_036306885.1 Longicatena sp. | reverse complement strand
TTTAAGTGCTACGCCAAGCTTTAGTGCTCCAAATATGCCAATGATGGAAGCTGTTTATAACCTATCAATGGAAGAAACTCTTTTAAATATTCATGATGGATTATATGGTGAAGTATTCTGGACTGGAACAAACTGGAAAAAAGTATGGACAAGAGATACTGCAATGTCTGTACAATATTCATTATCATGGTTATTCCCAGAACAAACATTAAATAGTATCAAAGAAAAAATTATTGGTGGTGAAGAAATTCCTAAAATTTGGGAAGAAGATACAGGAACAGGAGGTTCATATCCAACTTCTGTAGACCGTGTGATTATGATGATTGCGTGTTGGTCATTATATGAATCAACAGGTGATGAAGCAGTCTTAGAATTAGGTTATGAGGTAACTAAAGATACGCTAGAACAAGATTATCATAATGTTTATGATGAAGCCTCTGGTTTATTTAAAGGAGAAACAGGTGGATTAGATCACCGTTCTAAAACATATCCAGATTGGATGGATGAAGCAGAAGAAGATAGTATTGTAAATATTGGTGAATCAAAAGCAGGTAATGTTAATATTATCTATGCACAAGCATTAAACTTAATGGCAAAAACAGGGGCGATTCTTGGAAAAGATGAAGCCGAAGTAGCAGATTGGCAAGCAAAATATGAAGCATTGAAACAAACAATTAATGATCGTCTATGGTTAGATCATCGTGGAATGTATGCTTCTTGGGAATATCCAGAATATATGGGTTCACCAGTTGCGGATAAAGTCGATGTCATTGCGAATGGATATGCCTTAATGTTTGATATTGCAAATGAAGAACAAAAACAACAAATTATGGAAAACTATCCAATGGTTGTCTATGGTGCCGATACAGTATGGCCACAAAAGAATGGTCGTAGAGGTGCTGCAATTGACCATAACCGTGGTGTATGGCCAGGTTGGGAAGCAGCATTAATGATTGGATCTAAAGAAAACGGCAATTATCAAGTTGCAGAAGAAGTATTTAAATCATGTGTACGTGTTGCTGGTATGAGCTTATCTAATAAAGAATTAATGAACTTCCAAACAGGTGAAGGTGTAGGTTCTGATCGTCAACTTTGGTCCATTGCGGCAACTTTAGCTGGATACTATCGTTTATTATTTGGTATGAATTATTCAACTGAAGGGGTTACTTTTAAACCATATGTACCAGCATGGATGGAAGGACCTTATACATTATCAAATTATGTATATCGTGATGCGATTCTTAACATTAGTGTAGAAGGAAATGGAGATACATTAGAGTCAATCATCGTAAATGGTGAAGCGCAACCGTTAGATTATGTACTTCCAACCGACGCATCAGGAACATATGATATACAATTAGTGGTATCAGATAGTGGTAAACGTAGTAACTATCACTTTGAAGCGGATAGCTTTGCGGTTAGTCCAAATATGCCAGTTCTTAACGAAGCCGCAGATGGAACCTTAACTTGGGAAGAAGACAGTAACCTTACATATAAATTATGGACAGGTAGTGAATATGTATCTGTAGAAGGTGGAAGTTATACACCAGATCGTAGTGTTTATGGTGCATATAGCTTAGTAGCAACAGATGAAGATGGAATCACATCAGAAATGTCTAAACCAATTATCATTTCTCCAGAAGGAAGTAAATATGTTTATGAAGCAGAGGATGCAACATATAATGCGTCTTGTTTTGAAGCAACAGCAGAAGGATTTAGTGGTACTGGTTATGTTAATGACTTCTTAAAAAATCCTACTGATATGACTTTTAATGTAGAAGTGGCAGAAGATGGTAAATATGCATTGACTACAATTTATAATAACTATGGAAATGCATGTGAAGGACAAGATGGAGCAATGCGTTCTGTTATTATTGATGGTGTAGATGTAGGTACAATGGCATTCCCAATTGTTGGATTTGATTTCCAAAGAAGTGGGCATGTATTTGTAAATTTATTAAAAGGAACACATGAAATTACCTTCACATACAATCCTGATGATTGGTACGATACCAACATGACAACCGCTAGAGGTACTGAAAAAAATAGTGTTTCTTATGATACCTTAACATTACAAAAAGTAGCTGAACTTGATACTGATCGTAGCGCATTAGAAGCAGCCAAAGCTGAATATGCAAGTAAAGATGCCCAAATCTATACACCTGAATCATGGGAAAAAGTAGTCGAAGCATATGAAGTTGCATGTCAAATCACTGCGGACGCAACCCAAGCAGAAATTGATGATGCAACAGCAGCTTTAAATCAAGCATTAGTGGAATTAGAAGAACTTGTTTATAATGTGAGCGATGTAGTAAGTGAAGTAGTCGATTACAAAACAATTAAACTTACATGGGCTCCATATCGAAAAGCAATATACTATGTAGTAGAACGCTTCATTAATGAAGAATGGATGGAAGTTGGAAGTGTAAGTGAACCTACATTTATCGCCAATGGAGTGAAAACAGGTAAAACTTACACATATCGTGTAAAAGCAGTGACAGCAGAAGGTGAAAGTGGATATTCTGATGAAGTCAGTGCAACACCAATGTTAAGTGGAGAAGTAGAACTTACTTTAGTACCTAATGGCACAAACAAATTTGATTTAAGTTGGAGTCAAGTAGATGGTGCAACACGTTACATTATTTATCGTAAAGCTAATGAAGGCGAATGGCAAAAACTGTTAACACTAGGAAAAGATGTAACGACATACACAACCAAAGCGATGAATCCAGGAACATATTCCTACATGATTAAAGCAGGACGCTATGATTCAACTGATCGTGTAATGACTAATGGTTCAAATGTTGTAGAAGCAGTAGCTACAAATGAAACCCCAGTGATTACTATTACCTCAGTAGCAGGTGAACAAATCACTATTAGCTGGAGTTCAGTAGCAGGAATGAAAGGATATGATGTATATCGTGCGACTGCAATTGATGGTAAATATACTCAATTAAAACGTACAACTTCAACATCAATTACTACAACCATCAAAGCGGGAAAAACTTATTACTATAAAGTAAGAGGATTTGATATTGTGAATGATGTGAAAGTATATGCTGCATATTCAGAAACAGTAAGCTATAGTGTAAACTAAAACGAATAGATTAAATACAGGTACTCATTCGAGTACCTGTATTTTTATGATGTTTTCGATAAACTTATATCCTTGAAATTCAGACAAAAAATATAGTATAATCTAATGTGGGTGAAAATATGAAAAAATTATATTGGATATTATTGTTAGGAACATTCGCAATAGATCAAATTACTAAATATATCATTGATGCAACAATGCAATTAGGACAATCGATTCCGGTGATAAAGAACTTTTTCTCTATTACTGCGGTACATAACACAGGTGCTGCATGGAGCATGTTTGAAGGCCAAATGGTTTTATTCGCAATTGTCTCTATTATTGCGTTAGGTATTATGATTGCGTATTTTGCTTCTACAAAACAAGAAGAATTTATTACGCGTAGTGGATTAATCTTAATGATTTCGGGAACACTAGGAAACTTTTACGATCGTATGATGTTTCAATATGTAAGAGATTTTTTAGATTTTAATATTTTTGGATATGATTTTCCTGTCTTTAATGTAGCTGATATATGCTTATGTGTAGGAGCAGGATTGATTATTTTAACTTTTGTAATTGAACAGTACTGGGGGTTAAAACGATGAAAGAATATATTTATAAAGTAGAACAAGATGATAACTTATTACGTTTAGATAAATATTTAACAAAATATAGTGAGCTAACAAGAAGTCGTGTACAACAATTAATTGATGAAGGTAATTGTGAAGTAAATGGTAAAACGGAAAAAGCGAACTATAAAGTTAAAGCTGGCGATGATATCATTTTAAAAGAAGAAGAACAAGTGGAATTAGGAGTCATTGCCCAAGATATTCCATTAGATGTTCGTTATGAAGATGAAGATGTTATTGTGATTAATAAACCAAAAGGGATGGTAGTACACCCTGCCAATGGAAACCAATCAGGAACATTGGTCAATGCTTTATTACATCACTGTAAGGATTTAAGTGGAATTAATGGGGTAATGCGTCCAGGAATTGTACATCGTATTGATAAAGACACAACTGGATTAATTATTGTTGCTAAAAATGACAAAGCACACTTATCTTTAAGTGAACAACTACAAAAGAAAACGGTAAATCGATTATACTATGCACTTGTACATGGAAACATTGGACATGACTTTGGAACCATTGATGCACCAATTGGACGTGATGAAAAAGATCGTCAAAAAATGGCAGTAACAAGTAAAAATAGTAAAGATGCCAAAACACACTTTAAAGTAATTGAACGTTTTGGAAAATTCACATTGGTAGAATGTCGTCTAGAAACAGGAAGAACACATCAAATTCGTGTTCATATGCGTTATATTGAACACCCTGTTGCGGGAGATGAAAAATATGCATATCGTAAAACATTACAAACAAATGGACAATTATTACATGCTCATCAATTAACCTTTGTCCATCCACGTACAGGAGAAAAAATTGTGGTAAATGCACCTTTACCACTAGAATTTGAACAAGTGTTACAGGAACTTCGTGAGAACCTCTAAATTGAATGTTTGTTTGTAAATCATAGTTTTCACTTATTAGGTGATTTTAAACGGTATCTTGGACAATCATGCTTTCAGGATTTTAATATTTTAAAAGTGGGTGATAATGATGAATTATGAAATTAGACATTTTGATACAACTGTGTTACGTTTTTCAGCTAGTGAAGGTGCAGATATAAATTTAAGCGTTATTTGGGTGACTGATGATAAATCATTGTTACCATTAGATTTAAATGGGGTTAGCGCCGTTGATGTTGAAGCTTGGCTCTCTCAACGTACAATTCCTAGAAATCGTGCTTATGTTCATTCATTAATGGCTTCTATTGGATTAAATATTAATCGTAAAATGAGTATTATCAATATATCGAAAGGACTTTCACTGAATGATTCTTAGTGGGTAGTAGAAGAAGGATTTGATGGTTCATTTGAAAAATACAATCTTTATGATAACAGGTTTAACAATGTTTTAGGATTAATCGCTTTTACAGGATATGGAAGTATGAATGTATCTGGGGTTGCATCTAGTCCAG
>JAXJYR010000199.1:0-7767 GCA_036306885.1 Longicatena sp. | reverse complement strand
TCGTCATAAGTTACATATAAACTAATATAAAATACAAAAAAAGTATTTTTACGTTTTCATATTAAAAGACCAATAATGATATCAAAATAAAATGGATAATCTGATATAATAAATGAAAATATAAGGTGGGATAGGAATGAAATTTATCAAATGGTTCTTATGTATTTTATTATTATGTGGATGTAGTTCCTCTAGTGTGGAAAAAGAACCTGTTGAAAATACTTATATCGTGTTTGCATCACCATTAATCAAACACGAAATATGGTTAAAAGCCAAAGCAGGAATGGATCAAGCATGTAGTGAACTAGGATATTATTGTGACTGGTTAGGTCCAGCTGTAATAGATACCGAAGAAATGAATGCGGTAATTACAACCGCCATCGCCCAAAAAGCGGATGGAATCATTACCCAAGGGGTTGTCTCAGAAACATTATTAGAACGAGCAAGTTCGAAACAAATACCTGTGATTTTGGTTGATAGCGATATGCCAAAATCTTCACGTTATGCCTATTTTGGTAAAAACTTTCACGAACAAGCTAAAATCTTTCTAAACGATATTGAAAAACGTTTAGGTAAAGATACCTTTTTAAAAATTGGAATACAAGTTGCGGAAAAAGATTTTGCCATCGCCAAAGATCAAATTCAAGAAATTGAAAATGTCTTCCAAAATCATAAAGGTGGTTATGAAATTATTGATGTGACCGAATCTAATTCTGATAAAGTTGTAGCGAAGAAAGAATGGGATATTTCTTTTGAAACGCATGACTTTAACGTTGTGATTAACTTTGCGGGAGAAAGTGCTGCGGCTTGTAGTGAAATCGCCGAAGAAAAAGGAATCCGTGATTCCTTACTGATTTATGGAGTAGATGATATGAGTGATAACATCAACCTTCTAAAACAAGGTAAATTAGATGGAATTGTCGTAACGAGCTTTTATCATTACGGATACCAAAGTGTTTATTTAATTGACCAATATCGTCAAAATAAAAAACCTTTATCAGAAAGTGTGCAGGATATTACGTTACTCATGGTAACGAAAGATAATGTCGATACCTATGAGGAGGAGTTGAAAAATGCGCAAGACTAAAATTAGTTTAAAAATGGCCTTCGTCTTTTTAAACTTAATTGTTATCATTTTTATGTTAATGTTGCTGCTATTTAATCAATATTCGATCCATCAAAGTACCTTGCGTTATCAAGAAACGATTTCTTTATATGAAGAACTATCGACTTTTTATGAAGAAATGGAAAAAGCCGATGGTAGCTTTCGTCAATATTTATACTCTGCTAATACTCAAGATGAATTAGATTATCAAAAAGCCATTACAGAAGCACAAAATAGTTTAAATTACTTAAAAAATGCCGTGAGTGAAGATTATCAATGGCGCTTTGTACGTTTAGAATATATGCTTGACTCATGTAAAGATATTTCCCAGGGAATAACAAGTAATAATAAACAACATTTAGAAACTTACGATGATTATATCGAACAATATCAAGCGTTAGAAAATACGAGTGGTCAATATTATGATTATATTACCCAACAAATGAAACAAGAAAAGATGGAACTACAGGCTATTTCAACTAGAATGACCTTATTATCATTTTGTATTGAATTCTTAGGGATTTTATTAATTATCTTTGTTTCGTATCTGATTTTACACGCTTTAATGCGACCATTATTTGAAATTATTCGCAACTTAGGAGATATTGAAAAAGGACAGTATGTATTTCAAGATTTCCATACTAGTGTAAAAGAAATTGAAATGTTATCTCATGCTTTAAGTAATATGGCCCAAGGAGTATCTAAGACCATCGCCTACGAACAAGAAAAAGGTGCTTTATCTCAAAAACTATTACAAATTGAAAATGAAAGTATTCGTAAAGATGAATTATTAGCACAAAGTGAATTAAATCGTATTTTAAATAGTGTAAATCCTCATTTCTTATTTAATACAATGAATTTGATTTATAAAACAGCATTAAAAGAAGGAAGTAAGGAAACAATGGAATTATGTGAGAAAACATGTGATGTCTATCGTTATTCCTTAGATTATGCAAAAAATACAACGGATTTATATCATGAAATAGAAGCATTAAAGAACTATATGTATTTATCTAATAAACGTTATGAGGATCGTATTGTATTTAAATTAGAAGTAGATGAAGAAATTGAAAATATTCCAATGCCTTCAATGCTGCTACAATCCTTAGTTGACCATGCGATTATATATCATATGGATGAAATGATTCGTGGTGGAGAAATAATTGCCAGTGTAACTTACGAAGATGGAGTACATACCATTACTGTATCTGATAATGGTAAGGGAATGAGTGCGGCATTGTTAGAAAAATGTATGTTGACGGATTTTAAAAATGATGAAGTGAAACGAATGGAACTATATTATGTCATTCGTCGTATTCGGATGTTTTTTGGCTCTAATGCGAATATTTTCTTTGATTCCATGGAAGGTTGTGGCTTTGAAGTGACTATTGTGATTGATGGAGGGAGTAAATCATGTATCGATTATTAATCGTGGAGGATGAAAAAAGAGAACGTGATTCTTTATATGAACTTATTACAACCCATTTTTCCCATGCCTTTGAAGTCGATAAAGCAGCCAATGCAACAGATGCCATTGCACAATGTCATCAACAAAACTATGATGTAATCATTAGTGACATTAATTTACCAATGATGAATGGGTTAGATTTCATTGCCCATATTAAAACCTTTATGCCTCAAACTTTAGTTTATATGCTAACCAGCTACCATTACTTTCAATATGGAATGCGGGCGATGGAACTAAAAGTAAAAGATTTCTTATTAAAACCGATTCAATGGGAAACCTTGCAACAATGCTTAAATGATGCTTTACAGGAATTAAGTGAAGGTAATAAAGAAGCCAAGCTAAAACAAAAAATGGAAGAAGTAAAGGTACTTTTAGAAAAAGATTTTGTCTATGCAATGATTGAAAAAAAAGAAGATACTTATATCCAACATTTATTCGATATCCTAGAATGTAAACCAAAAGGGGTATTTGCGATATGTGGAAATAATATGGAAGCTGTTAAACAATGGGCAAAACAGGAACAATTGCTTTTGCTACAAGCACGCTATTATGATACTTATGTAGGATATGTAATATTAGAAAAAATATATTCTCAGAAACAATACAATATTTGGAGTGAGTGGTTTCTACGTCATCGTATTCGCTTTGGAAGTATTCATTGTGCTGTTTGTGATTATGCCTTATCCTTTGAGGAAGCTATGCACCAACCACAAACAACTTTAAAATATTATCTGGCATCAGATGAACATGCAAATATCTATTTTCAAAAATTACTAGAGCAAATACGTTATGCCATCTATAAATTAGATGAAAGTCTTATTTGCTATGAGGAACAACGTTTTATCCAACAAAATGAAAACTTAGAGGATACAACGAGAAATATGAGAATGGAACAATTACATATTATCTTAAACCAAGCCTATGGAGGATCAGTAGGTACATATCAAAAAGAAAGTGATTTATTTCAACCGATTTATCAAATGATTGAAATGATGAAAGAACATACGCAAGATGCCATTCTTTTAAAAAATGGTAGCTTAGATGAACAAGTAGCCAAAGCTTTACGCTATATTTCAATGCATTTTGATAAGAAAATATCCTTAAATGATTTAGCGGAATATTTACAATTAACACCGTTTTATGTGAGTCGGTTATTAAAGGAAAAAACAGGAGTAACCTTTAGTGAAATATTAACGCATTGCCGGATTCAACATGCTAAAAAACTATTACTACAAAAGGATGCATCCATTGTTGAAATTAGTAAAAGCTGTGGTTTTTTATCGACGAATTATTTTGTGAAAGTATTTCGTAAGATGACAGGGAAAACACCGAAAGAATATATGAGTGAGGACGGATATGAAGATATTAGTCATTGAAGATGAAAAAATTGAAAGAATTACCATTGAAAATACGTTAAATGTTCATTTCCCACATGTATTAATTGAAACAGCATCAAATAGTATTGACGCAATGAATTTATATCAAAGCTTTTGTCCAGATATTGTGATGAGTGATATTAATATACCAGGAGGAATGAATGGCTTAGAAGTGATATCCCAAATGAAAGCATTGAGAGATTGTCTTTTCTTAATTATTACGAGCTATAGTTCTTTTGATTATATTCAACAAGCGATTCGTTTAGGAATCAATAGCTTTTTATTAAAACCATTAAATGAAGAAAAGTTAGTCCAAAATGTTTCACAATTGATTCAACAATATGAACAAAATCAAATTGAGAAGAAACGTCAAAGTGTATTGTATGAAAGACTTCAAGAGATGATGCCCATCTTAAAAAGAAATCTATTTTATGCCATTATGCAAAATGAAACGCCTTATGAAATACAAAGTGCCCTACAATATTTAGAATGGGATTGTAGTGATGCGATATGCTTAGTGTTTCATGAGAAAGCTTTTCATGATATGAATTTATTTTTACGGATAATTGAATATCGTTTTCCAACTTTTTATATTTTGTATAATCGTCATGAAGAACATTTTGTAGTCTATTTGATGAAAAAAGGACGTTTTGATCAAGAAGAAGCGAAAATCTTAGAAAAAGAACTAAATGAAGTATTCCAACAACAAGAAGTAAAAGTGAGTGGTTTTATTAGTGGTTGTGAGCATTTCTATTCTTTATATCATTTTGCGTTATATACCAAACAACAAAGAAATTTTAAATATGTTGATTTTGTCCATGAGCAAACCTTAAATATTGATGAATTTTGTGATGAAGTAATAGCGTTAGGTTATGAACGCAAGATATCAGAGTTGAATTTTAAATTAAATGCTTTTCAACAATATTTAGGACATCGCACCAGTGATGAACAAAATTATGAGTTATATGCTTTTATCCAAAGAATGAGTAGTAAGTCTTTACGTTTAAGTAATGAAGAAATGAATCATATTTTATCATTAAATACGTTGTCAGAGCGTATTAGTAAAATGCAAGGAATGATTCAAGAGCATTTTAGTCAAAGACGTCATCATGGAATTTCACAAAAAGTCAAACAATATATTGAACAGAACTATATGAAACAAATTTCTTTACAATCCTTAGCTGATTATTTAGACTTAACTCCTTTTTATGTATCGAGATTAGTGAAGGAAGAATTTTCGCAAACCTTTACAGAGTTATTAGTGCAATATCGAATGGAACAAGCTAAAAAATATTTACGTCAGGATTGCAAGATTAAGGAAGCAGCATTGTTGAGTGGGTTTGGCGATGTGAACTATTTTTCTAAAGTATTTAAAAAAATGACAGGGCTTTCACCAAAAGAATATCAAAAGAAGATATGTGATTAAAAACATATCTTTTTTTAATAAAATCATATAAAATTACAAGCTTTCATATCAAAATTTTTACTTTATTTGATAAAATAATAAGTGTAAAAGAGCGAAAGGAAGACATATTGCTCTGTAACAATGTGGTTGTCATCGCCACAAATAAATGATAAGGATGACAGAAGGGAGAAAATGATTTAAAAATCATTGTATAATTTATGAAGAAAAATACTTTGAAAAAGCTTTTTTCGTTTGTGTTAGCGCTTGCGATGGCTCTTACTAGCTTACATCCAATTGCGAAAGCTGCCGAAACAAACATTTTAATGGGAAAAGCTTACACAAGCAGTAAACTGAATGGTCACAATCCAGCATCAGCAATCGATGGGAATGTGAACTCTCATTGGGATACTGGTTATTACTACGATTCACCTTGGATCGATTTTGACCTTGGAGAATTATATTTATTAGACTCAGTAAATGTTGTAAACTACTGGGCTGCTGGTGACAACCGTTACTATCACTATGATGTATATACAAGTCTTGATGGTAAAAACTATGAGCTAGCTTGGGAAAAACGAGGAACAAGCAAAGCTACAAAAGAGGGAGATACGCATGTCTTCGAATCTCCAATTTATGCTACTCACGTTAAATTTGTTGGGGTATATAACAATGTAAACATTGGATTCCACTTCAACGAATTAAGTGCTTTTGGTAACGTTGTGGAAGATGTGGATAACACTGTTTTATTAAAACAAAAATTAAACGCAATGTTAACAGCAAGATACTTTGAAAGTGACTATACTGCAGGTTCTTGGAATGCATACTTAACACACAAAGAAGCAGCAAAAGTTACTTTAGAAAATGAAAATGCAACGGTAGAAGAATTAAACCAAGCAATGGATAACTTACAAGGTGCTGTTGATGGTTTAACATTAGGAAACCCAGATGAAAAAGTAGATGGAACATTCCGTGTTGGTACTTTCAACATTTGGGCACCAAACCCAGACCACCCAGATACACAAGCAATCGCTGCAATGTTTGATCGTGTAGAATTAGATTACATTGGTGTACAAGAAGTAGATAAAGAAAACGGACGTGATGAACGTGACGTATTAGCAGTATTAGAAAGTGATTTAGAAGCATTATCTGATATTGATTACGAATCAAACTACCAACAAGCAATTGAATACCTTGAAGGTGCTTATGGTATTGGACAAATTTCATCAACTCAAATTAAAGACTACACAAGTGGATTATTTACACAAGTAGCTAATGAAGAAGGTCGTGGATGGCAAAGAATGTTAGTTGAAATCGACGGTAAAGAAGTAGCTATTTACAACGCTCACTTATCATATGTTGGTTCAAGCTCATTAAAAGCACTTCAATCAAATGTAAATGAATTAAAAGCTTTATTAGATGCCGATACTTGTCCATATATCGTAGTAACTGGAGACTTCAACGCTTCTGAAGAATTAGCTCCAATTGCGAAAGATTATGACTTAGTAAATGGATTTGATGGAAAATGGTATGTATCTTGTGATTCTTATGGAGAAAACGGAGATGGAAAAGCTGGAGAAAGCAGTGAAAATGCAATTGACAACATTATCGTTTCAAGAAACATTCACATCGCAAACTCTCGTTTAGTTCACCACGATGGATTAAGTGATCACTACATGTTATATGCAGACTTAGAATTAGAAGCTCCAGAAGCAGACTTAGCTGATTTAGTAGCTACTTGTAGCTTTGAAGAAGAGCCATATACAAGTGATAGCTGGGCTGCATATCAAGTGGCATTAAATAACGCAAATGCATTATTGGCTTCTGATGATTTAGCTTCAAAAACAGATGAATTACATGCAGCTGCGAAACAATTAAGAATTGCAATTAGCCAATTAAACTCTGAAAAACGTGATAACTTAGCGTTAAACAAAGAAGTTTATGTAAAAGATATGGAAGGTGGATGGAACGCAGATGGTTCTCCAGTATATGACTTCTTCCAACCTTCAAATGTAACAGATGGTATTGTTAATACAGCAGAAATGAATGGAAACCGTATTTCTTTAGCTTCTACTGAAGGAAACTACATGACAATTGATTTAGGTAAAGTATATGACTTTAACGGAATTGTGGTAGAATACTTCCCAATGGGTAAAGAATTAAATATTTCGGTTTCAAAAGATGGTACAGAATGGACTCCAATTCATGTCATTTCTATTGATACACCAACATCTGGAAAATATGGAAAAATCAACGTTGAATTAGATGCAATGGCAACAGGTCGTTATGTAAAATTTGATCAACCTGTAATTCAAATGCCTGAATCTATTTATGCTTATAAATGGGGTATTGCCGAAATTCGTATATTAGGAAATGCAGCTGATACTTCAGCAGTAGATGGATTACTATACATGAT
>JAXJYR010000198.1:0-2355 GCA_036306885.1 Longicatena sp. | reverse complement strand
CTGGTTTTGTTCCTAATCCAATTCCACCATGTTTTACGTTTGGACAACTAATGTTTAATTCGTATGCTTTTACGACATCAGAGTTGTTTAATTTTTTAATAACTTCAACATAATCTTCTTCTGTCGCACCTGCTACGTTCGCAATGATTTCTGTATCAAATTGTGCTAACCATGGAAGTTCTTTTTCCATAATTTTATCTACACCTGGGTTTTGTAGTCCAATCGCATTTAACATTCCACTTGGAGTTTCAGCTACACGTGGTGTAGGGTTTCCATAACGATATGCTGGTGTTGCACTTTTAATGGCGATTCCACCTAAAATACTTAAATCGTATAATTCAGCGAATTCTCTACCGAATCCAAAACATCCACTCGCAGGAATAATTGGGTTTTTTAATGAAAGTCCTGGTAAATTAACTTTTAAGTTCATTAGTATTCCACCTTTCCAATTGGGAACACAGGTCCCTCTTTACAAATTCGATGATACATGTTTTCTTCTTTTTTATCTTTCGCAACACAAGCCATACATGCTCCCATTCCACAAGCCATACGTGCTTCAAATGACATATATCCTCTTGTATAACGAGATTCTAAGGCACGAAGCATTGGGATTGGTCCACAGCTACATACAAAGTCACAAGTAATACCAGCTGCATCAATAGCATCCATTACTGTTCCTTTCACACCATAGCTTCCATCCATTGTCGCAATATGTACATCGCAACCTAATGCTTTGAATTCTTCTTCATAGAATACTGATTCTTTATCATTGAATCCTAATACAACATAAACTTTTTTGTTCATGTTACGGTATTGTTTCGCAAGTTCATACATTGGTGGAACTCCTACTCCTCCACCCACTACAAGAATTTCATTTTCTTCTTCATGTAATGGATAAGAAGATCCTAATGGACCAAATACATTTGCAGTTCCATGTGTGCGTTTAGATAGTTTTAATGTTCCATCTCCAACTGTTTTATAGATCATTACAAATCCATCTTCTTCTACAGAAGAAATACTAATTGGTCTTCTTAACATGAATCCATCAATTGCGATATTAACGAATTGTCCTGGTTTCATTTCTTTTGCCATTTCTGCTTTTAAAACAATTTTATATGTATCTTTGGCAATTTTTTCATTTGATACAATACGACAAAGTTCTTCTCTCATTTTATCCTCCATTATTTCTTTTAGCGTTGATAAACTAATTTACCACCGCAGTATGTTTGCATAATCCATCCATATGCTTCCCATCCATCAAATGGTGTATTTTTACCTAATGAATAGAAGGCGTTTTTATCAACTTTACGCATTTCATTGATATCGACAAGAATCATATCGGCATCATAACCTTCTTTTAACATTCCTTTGGTGTTAAATCCAAAGCGTTTAGCAGGTGCTTCACTCATCCATCTTACTAATTGTGGTAAAGTAAATGTTTGGGTATCTTTCACAAATCTTGTATATAGTAATGGGAATGCAGTTTCTAATGCCACAATTCCAAATGGTGCTTTTTCCATTCCTCTAGCTTTTTCTTCTTCACTATGTGGGGCATGGTCATTGGCAATCATATCAATTGTTCCATCTAATAATCCTTGAATTAAAGCTTCTTGATCTTCTTTACTTCTTAGTGGTGGATTCATTTTATGATTGGCATCCATTACATCCATTTCATTTAATAATAAGTGGTGGGCAGTTACTTCTCCACTGACATCTAAGCCTTGTGCTTTCGCTTCTTTTAGTGATTGTACACTTTCCATTGCACTCATATGACATACGTGATATGCCACTCCAGTTTGTTCTACTAGTTTTAAGTCACGTTGGAATTGCGCATATTCACATGCACTCGGAATACCCGGTAAGCTTAATTCTTTGTTACGAATTCCTTCATGCATACAAGCTAAACCTTTGCGATATTCCATATCTTCAGTATGTGCGACAATCATTGTTCCACAAGCTTTTGCTTGTTTCATTGCTTCTAACATTACTTCTTCTCTGGCAACACCTACTCCATCATCACTTACAGCATGAATTCCTAATGCACTTAAAGCTTTAAAATCGACAAGTTCTTTCCCCGCTGCTTTTTGGGTAATGTTGGCATATGGTACCACATTGACAATGGCATCTTGTTCAATTTTTTGTAAGTATGCCTTCATTGTTTCGACATTATCTGGATGTGGATTTAAGTTTGGCATAGCCATTACTGTTGTAAATCCTCCATGCGCTGCTGCTTGTGTTCCTGTTTTAATCGTTTCTTTATATTCGAATCCTGGTTCTCTTAAATGAACATGGACATCAATAAATCCTGGTAATAATAAATACCCTTCTCCATCAATGACTTCATCCATTTCCGCT
>JAXJYR010000197.1:0-3305 GCA_036306885.1 Longicatena sp. | reverse complement strand
CTCTAAGCAGTGTTTTAGTTCTTGTTTCCTTAACACCCAAAACATCAACCAATTCACTCGCTTTATACCATACATCATCCTCCATAAAGGAAAGAATCATGTCATAGTGTGCTTGTGTTTTTACCGTCACTTTTTTACTGACACTTTTTTCTGACACTTTTTTACTGGCACTTTTTTCTGACACTTTTTTCTTAAAAGAAAGCGACAGTACCGTTCTATCCGGATCAAATCTTTCCTCAATCACTGGCTCTTCCCATCCTTCATCTTCCCATACATTAAAGATATTTGGCACACCACTTCCTGCACGTTCACCAATATCAATAAGATTAAACATTTTCATCATCCCACGATTACGTGGATCAGAAACTCCTCCACGCATCATTTGTTGAATTCCAGTTCTACTATAACCAGGATTTGAAAATATGATTTGATTCATTTCTAATGTGATTACAACACCTCTTGAACCATAATAGTCTGTATTTACAAGACAATTAACAAGAGCCTCACGAATTCCTTCATGCAATGGAGTATCATCAATACGAACACCATCTGAAATTTTAAATGGCAACGGTAATGATTGTTTAAGTTTATTATAGATTCTAAAATAAAAATCAAAGACATTTCCTGACCAATCTCCAGAGCTTGATTGAATTCTATCAGTCCATCTCATATTTGGATCTAGTTTTGTTTTGAAATCTAAAAAGTAATCAGGAAAATGTCTGACTATATCATACTCATTTCCAAACATAAGAAGACCTGCAGCAGTTGGATGAAGCATTTTATCATTATCAGATATAGCTACAGCACCAATACTACGTAAAAATTCATCATCATCTAATCTTGTGAAAGGATGTCCATCTTTAAGTGATGCAAACATATTTCTATACCCACGAACGGAATCCTTATTAAAAACATCAATACCAAGATTATCGATAACACTCATATCAATCGTATCGTCTGCTTGATCGCGAAGCATAGTTTTAACTTGAAGTCTTGTACAACGATAATCACCTTCAAAATTTCTTCTATAAGTTCCATTAAATATATCATTATTAATATAAACTGGTTTTTGCTCTCTATGAGCCGCTGGAACATGTATAACCATAATCACATCATCATTATGAGAATATATTTCCACATCATCTTCTCGTAATAAATTAATACTTACTTTTTTTGAGTTATTTACCATATCCCAAAATTCTTTTTGAATCTTTGATGGATTTTTTAAACCAGTTGTATACCAACTACCATCCTCTTGTTCTTTAACTCCAAGAATAATAACGCCACCATAGCAATTTGCAAATGCTGAGTAAGTTTCCCAAAGCGAAAGCGGAAGACCGTCACGTGCTTTTTTTACTTCTCGGCGATTGTCTTCACGATATGAATTAAATTGAGAAATATCAAATAAACTTGTCATAATGCATTCCTCCTATTGTCAAAATATAATTTTAAATTGATTTAGTAATTATTAGATTAGCATTCTCTTACTTTATTGTAATCAGCACTTCTTCGATCACCTGATCTTCTAATGTGTCAAATAAAACAGCATATAGGTCAAATGACCATTTCTTAAATCTAATTTCCTTAATTAAATCAAACACTCTTCTATGTTCGGCATTATTTCCATCAAACAATATATGTAAGTATCTGAAATCATCTAAAACGGAAAGTGTTAAAGAAATAATATCAGCTATGTATTCATGAGCATCGAAATCATCATTTATTTCTTTGATACGATATAAATATTTCTCATAATTAGTAACTAGAACAACGTTCTTGTTGTCACGTTTTTTGATTAATTTCCCATCAAAATCACGTGTGACTTTTTTATGAACCGTATAAATATACGGTGCTTGATCAACATTATAACCTTGTAGATACATGTAACTGATGTATCTAAATCCAAGATAGTTTTCATGTAATCTATTCACTTCTTCACTGAACAAAATTCCCATAATAACATCAAGATCACTAACATTTAGAAATCTAGCTAAATTAGCTAATACTTTATCGCTTGGAAATTTTGTAGTTCCTGTCTCGATTAACTTGATTGCTGTAACACTAATATCTAATATTTCAGCCATAGCGACCTGTGTTATTTTATTATCTTTTCTAATACCAGATAAGTAACTCGCGAAAGACATTGAAACACCTCCTAGATAAACGTATTATACCAAACTTTTAAAAGTATAACCATAAAATTAGTAAGTAAAATTAATTAATTGTGTTGCAATTACTTTCCTAGCGTTGTATATTGTAGTTATAGCAAGTGTTTTATGGTGTTTAAGATGCATTTACTTGCTATTTAGGAGGTGGTAGTATGATTGTAAAAAAATAAAAGTTCATTAGACTCCGCGACCAAACTTCGTCTAATGAACACCAACCGAAAGAACACCTATGCTCTTTCATGAGTATTATACAAGAGTGTTCTTTCTTGTTCAAATGTTTTATCTTACAAGGAGGAATTTAATAATGGAAAAACAAAATTTGAATCAACCTAAATTTACAGGCAGAAATGTACCTATTGGTGAACTAGCAAAAGTAATTGGTAAAGATGCACAATTTATCCGTATCGGTTTACAAAAAGGAATTTTAAACTTCGGTTATGCATTAAAGAAAGAAAACTCAAGCGAATTTAATTATTATTGTCCAGATAAAAAGGTTTGGGAAGAAACAGGTTATTTTAGAGGATAACTTATGAAAGCTGAATTAGAGATTATTCGCTTATCAGAAGTAGAATCAAAACCCGTTGATTGGTTATGGTATCCTTATATCCCATATGGAAAACTTACTATGATACAAGGTGATCCAGGAGGTGGTAAAACCATGTTAATATTACATCTAGCTGGTCTATTGTCTTCAGGTCATCCATTACCATTTGATAATGAAGATATTGAACGAGAACCAATTGTAGTCATTTATCAAACGTCTGAAGATGGATATGATGATACAATTAAGCCTCGTTTAGAATCATTTTCTAAAGCAAACTTAGATAATATTATCTTTATTAACGAAGAAAAATGCTCACTAACAATGTTAGATGAACGAATTGAAGAAGCAATTATAAGAGAAAATGCAAGACTATTTATTCTTGATCCAATTCAAGCTTATGTAGGAAATGGTGTTGATATCAATAGAGCGAATGAAGTAAGACCACTATTAAAGAACTTAGCACAAATTGCACAAAGAAATAACTGTGCCATTATTCTAATCGGTCATATGAATAAGGATAGAGGATCTAAATCTAGCTATAGAAATCTTGGTTCAATTGACTTCCCTGCAGCATGTCGCAGTGTACTTATTTG
>JAXJYR010000196.1:0-13743 GCA_036306885.1 Longicatena sp. | reverse complement strand
ACTATTATCAGTAGTGAGAGTGGATATTGTAAAGTATATTTAAAACCAGGAACTTATTATGTACAAGAAATTATCGCTCCAGAAGGATATATGCTAGATGATAAAATCCAATCCATTACAGTTGTACATAAAGAAACACATTTACTTCGTTTTTATAATGACTATACACAGCTTCATATTATTAAGCTAGATGAACAAAATGAACGTTTACCAAATGTTCAATTTGAAATATCAAAGGACGAAGATTTTAAAACTTTATTAAAGTTCGATGAAAATGGAGTATTATCAAATGAAGGTTCTTCATTATTGACAACCAATGATAATGGTAAGGTGGTGTTAAAAAAATTATCAAGTGGAATCTATTATCTACGAGAAATTGGTGCACCTGAATCTATTTATTTTAATAAGGATAAAGTTTATACCATCAATTTAGCTAAAAATCAAAAGCTTGCGGTAAAAATTGAAAACCGTGATAGATTATTACGTATCGTTAAAAAAAGTGAAAATCAAACTTTATTACCAGGTGCAGTATATATGATTTCACGTTCTTTTGATATGAGTAATCCGTTATTATTTGATGGTTTGAAAGAATCAAATCAAGGTCTTCCTTATTTAACCACAAATCAAGATGGGGAAATTATGATCAAAGGATTAGTCAATGGTACTTATTACCTTCAGGAACAAAAAGCACCAAATGACTATATCTTAGATACAAAAATTTATAAGATAGAATTAACATCTAATCAGGATTATTCATTAGTTTTATATAATCGAAGTTTAGGAATTAAGATTTATAAAGTCAATTCACAAGATATTGGGATAAAAGGGGTTAAATTTCAATTATCAGATGATAAAAACTTTACGAATATCCTTGAAGAAGGGATTACAAATGAAGAAGGTATTTTAATCTTCGAGCATTTGTTAGAAAAAACATATTATGTAAGGGAAGTATCTACATTAAATCAATATATATTAGATACGAAGGTACATGAAGTAAAGCTTTCGAATCACCAAATCGAATTAAAAATTGTGAATGAAAATCGTAAAGGGCACATCTATAAATATAACGAAAGTAATATTGGAATAAAGGATGTTACATTTGGTATTTATGAAGATGAAAACTGTGAAAAGCTAGTTACTAAAGTGATTACCGATGAGAAAGGATATGCATGTTTTGATGCTATATTAGATTTTTATTATGTCAAAGAATTAAGTGCACCATCAATGTATTGTCTTGATGAAAAGGTACACAGAATAGCATTTGATGCTAGTCAAGATGCCATTATTAAGTTACATAATAAATATCGAGAACTTGTGGTTTTAAAGAAGGATGATTTAGGGGTAGTATGTCCTGGGGTATTATTTGGAATTTATGAGGATGAACAATGTCAGAAACTAATTTATAAAGGAACTACTAATGAACAAGGCATACTAAAAGTCGCAGTTAGACAAGATATAGTATATATAAAAGAATTAGCGACACCTAAGGGTTTAGTGTTAGATACAAAGGTTCATAAAGTACTGATACAAGCCAATCAAGATACTATCATAGAATGTGTTAATGAAAGATTTCAATTTTATATTGTGAAATTAAATGAAGAAGATATTATTTTGGAAGGGGTTTTATTTGTAATACTAGATGCAAGTAATGAACAAGAAATAGCACGTTTTACTTCTTCATCACAACCATTTAATGCATCGATGCTAGAAGCAAATAAAAAATATATTCTTCGCGAATTAAAGGCCTTAGATGGTTATGAAAAAGCTAATGATATCGAGTTTATCGCTAAACATCAAGAAACCTTGAAGGTTTATAATAAAATGAAACAATATCAATTAACGATTCATAAGCTGGAGGAATATTCAAAAAAACATATTTTAAGTAAATGTGAATTTGGTTTATATCGAGATGAAGCTTGTCTGGATTGTGTAGAAACGTTAGTGAGTGAGAACGGGATATTTGTATTTAAAAATTTAAAACCAGGTACTTATTATGTAAAAGAGTTGAAAGCACCATCAGGATATGCCTTAAATAGTGAAGTAGTTAAGGTTGAACTTTTAAATGATGAAAAGGTTGATATTTCAATTACCAATAAAAAAGTAATTCCCGAAACAGGAATTACAAGTGATGCCTTGGCATATTATCAACTATTAAAATGGTTCGCATATTTCCTTTTATCAATGAGTATGTTAGTGCTGATGAAAAGATTTTATCGCAGTATTTAAAAGAAATAAATATATACTCATTCCGATGGAAAAGCTACATTCCATATAAGTATTTACGCATCCGTAGGTAATATATTGTAGTAAATCAAAAATCATCAAAGTAAGATAAAAAACGAATCCTTTTTGGTAAATTTGATGATAGAAAAAGCGTAGATGTTGTTGGTGGTAATAAAGCATTAACATAGCATATGCCAGCGTACCAACAAAGGATAATAAAATATGGAGTTCAGATAACACATAATATCGTTCCGGCTGATAAGGTAATAATACCGATAATATAAGCATGGTGGTGGTGATAAATAGGAAGGAATATGCAGCTTTTGATGAAAAGGAGCTTAATTGAAAGAGTTTATATGTTTGATATAAAAACCAACTTGCAGTTAAGGTTCCCCATAAAAAAAGGATATGATGTTGATGAAGAACACTAAAGTAAGATAAATTTTCATGGGTAAGGTCTAATTGTAGCATTGCCCAAAGATTGAAAGCGATAATCGCAATCATCCAACTATATTCAATATATTTTTTCATAAAAGATAATCCTTTCAAGTATAAATTCATCATGATATCTATAAAAAGGCAAAAGTCTAAAGTAGATTTTTTGCCTTTTTATTATACGACAAATGAGAAAGGTTGTGGTCAAAAGATGGAAAAAAAGTTAACCTATCGTGAAGATGGTTTTTTAGAAATACAATTAGATGAAGCAATGGTATTTGATGATTATCTATATTCATTAATTCAAGAAGATCCCCATTGTTTAACATGTATTCGAGACCATCGCCGTGCCCATCATTATTATTTTGATTTACATGGGTTACAAACATTAAAGGAATATCTAAGCTGTCATCCAATGCTTGATTTATTATCATTTTCAATACGTTTATTTACAACATTATGGAAAGTAGGATGTCGCAAACAAATTATGTTTGATTGTGATGAGTTATATGTTGGGAATCAGGGCTTTTATTTATATGTACTATGTTTACCCGTAGGAATTCCATTAAAGGATGATGCTTATTTAGTATTTGTGAAACAATTATGTGATTTAATGATAGATGTAAAGGATTATGAAACATTTGGATTGATTTACGCATCAGCTTTAAAAAATGAATCATTAAAGGAAACTTTAGATCAATTATTAGCTCTAGAAAAGAAACGTTATTTAGCATTACCGTTTTGGAAGCGTTGGAAATATAAACAACGTCAAGAAAAAGAAGAAGAAATCATCCCTCAACGTTCACGAATGTTATTGCCTAGTGAATTAAATGAAAATGAAACACAAGTATTATGTATGAATCATCAAAGTTATTTTGAATGTATGGAAACCAAAGAACGCTTTTATTTAAAGGAAGATATGATAAAAATTGGTCGTGCGCAAGATAATCATTGGATCATTGCGGTTCCTAGTATTTCTTCTTATCATGCATGTTTTGTAGCATCGCAAAGAAAAGTAATGGATTTAGGTTCTTTAAATGGTACGTATGTAAATGATGTTAAGATTGAAGAATGTTTATTACAAGAAGGAGATCGCGTTCGTTTTGCGATGAACACTTTTATTTATCATGAGTGAAACGAATTTTCAAAGTATCTTTTATATCTATACGCAATCTTATATGCATGCGATGCGTATTACTTGGCAGTTCAATGAATATCAAACGTTATATTATCGTAATCATCAAGGATTAATTCCTTTTGCGGAAGTAAGTTATGACAATCATACTTATTTTTTAAACACTTCCACAAAGCAAGGCTTTCAACAACATATCGTTGTGAAACAAGCAGATGAATTGATTCATATTTTACCATTAGAAAAAGATTTAGATAGTGCAGTTTGTGAATGGCAAAACGAGATTACAATCGGTCGGGATATTCATAATGATATTCAGATTCAAAGCCCTTATATTTCTCTATATCATGCCAAAATCAAGTATTATCAACAAACGATTGAGATAGAAGATTTAGGTAGTCGTAATGGAGTATATGTTAATCATAAACGGATTGATAAACAAAAGCTACATATTGGAGATATTGTTCATTTACCTTATATGTATATTATTATTCATTCACAATGTTTTATTTTATCGTTTGTCCAAGAAATGACAGTATTAAAGCTAAAGCCATTTCAGCAACGATATCATAAACAATCACTACGACATTTCATTCATATTCAGAAGGAGCCTTTTATTCATTTTGAACAAGAGGCGTTAAAGTTATCGATTAAAATGCCACCACAAAACGTTAGCGAACAAAAAGCAATGTGGATGGTTTTAGTACCAGCAATGACGATGGGAGTATCGACTTCCTTTATGATGATTACTTCATTACAAAACGATAATTTACTATCACAAGTAGCGACAATGGCGATGAGTGGAGGAATGCTACTATCAACTGTTTTATTTCCAATGTTAACTCATCTTTATGAACGTAAAAGGTTAAAGGAACAACAAATAAAGCAAGAAAAAGCTTTCAATCTTTATTATGATGAGAAAGAAAAAGAAATGGAAAGGAAACAAACAAAATATTTAGCAGCCTATGAAAAACTTCAAGTTAATACAACAGAAGCGATAAAAAGAATTAAGACATTGAAGAAATTATGGCAAAAAGATGAAAATAGTGATGATTGTTTGACTTTGGTTCTAGGAGAAATAGAAGCTAAATTACCTTGGGAGCTAGAAGCAGAAGCATTAGCGATTCAATTAGAGTATTCTAATTTAGAACAAAGGTATCAAGAACTATTAAATAATACCCAAAAGAGGGTAAAACATTCCTTTTATTTTGATTTAAAAAAAGAGCGATTGTTAGGGATATATGGGGTGGAGGGATTAGGGTATGCTTTACAATTGCTTTTACAAATATGTGCTACACATGATTATCGTAGGATTCATCTTTGGATATGTGGACAGGAAAACGATTTTTATCAATGGGGAATTCAGTATTTGCCACATGTTTTTTCATCAGATGGAATGCGCCGTTTACTTACAACAAAGGAGGATTTTGTACAATTTCAACATCAGTTAAGAGTAAAAGAAGATACCACTATCGATTTATTATTTCTTGCGAATGAAGAAATAGCTAGCTTTATCGCATTAGATGGATTATTACTAGAGTATCCAAGCTTATATGTGATGCAATATGCACCAACACATCAACAATTAAGTAGTGCATGTGTCCATATTGTATATGCTGATAAACATCAAAAAGTAACATATTTTCATCAACAACAATTAGAAATGACTTATACTTTTTATGCCATTCATGCCATTAAAGAGGCTATGAATCAATTGTCTTATATTCGTTGGAAAAAAGATCAATATAGTAAACCTTCCTTTGGTTTTTTAGCTTTATTTTCTTGTCAGCTAATCGAACAACTACAAATTGAAAAACGATGGCAACAAAAGAAGCTCATGAATGCCATTCATGTTTCGTTAGGATATGATAATTTTCAAGAAAAAATTGTTTTAAATGTACATGAAAAAGGTCATGGACCTCATGGTATTATTGCTGGAATGACAGGAAGTGGAAAAAGTGAATTCATTATTACCTTTATTTTATCGTTATGTGTTCAATACTCACCTCAAGAAGTGAGTTTTTTATTAATTGACTATAAAGGTGGGATGAGTGCTAGTGTCTTTCAAGGAGTTCCGCATATCGCTTATGTGATGACGAACTTAAATGATCATAGTATTATGCGTGTATCGTTATCATTACAAGCAGAGCTAGAGCGCCGACAAAAATTATTTGCCCAATGTGCATTGAAATATCATTTGGGAGTCGTTGATATTGATCAATACTGGAAATTAGTTTATGAAGGTAAATGTGAACCATTGCCCCATTTATTTGTGATTGCGGATGAATTTGCAGAATTAAAGAGTTCACATGAAGCGTTTCTAAAACTATTAAAAAGAATATCACGTATTGGACGTTCTTTGGGCTTACATTTAATTTTAGCAACGCAAAAACCTAGTGGTATTATTGATGATGAAATTTTATCTAATTCGCGTTTTCGAGTTTGTTTAAAAGTCGCTTATCCACAGGATAGTAATGATGTATTAAAGCATGATGATGCCGCTTATTTAAAGGAAGTAGGAAGCTTTTATTTACAAATTGGTAATGATGAACTATATATTCAAGGTCGTTGTAGCTATACTCAAATGCCATATCATCAAGTAGAAGATGTCCAAAATAAAAAAATAAGCTTTCACCGATATAATGGTAAAGCTTATTTATCTAAGCAAATATCTTCATCTTCACCTTCACAAACGCAATTACAAGCACTTGTTGCCTACCTTTTTCAACTCACAAAGAAACTTCATCTAACTTCATTTCATCTTTGTGAAAAAGAATTACAACAGCAACAACAAACACACTTTCATTCTTCTTTTGCACTGTATTTAGGCGAATTAGATGATGTACATGCTCAATGCCGTCATCCTTTTTATTTTGCTAAGCAGGGAAATCATTTGATTTTAGGGAAAAGTGGAAGTGGTAAAAGAACTTTTATAAAGACGATTGTATATGAATATGCACGTTGTAGTAAGGATTGTTGTATTTATGTATTAACTATCCATAACGATTCTTATGATGACTTAAAACAATTAGCAATTGTCAGTGATGTGATTGATGTATCTCATCAGGAAGCATATGAAAGCTTTTTATATCAGCTTCAACATCGCCAACATCAGCAAAAAGTTATTGTTGTTATTTTAATGTATGAGCGTATCTTAGAATATTTGGACCATTTTCAAAATGATTTTATGATGATTAGGGAAGGTGCAACACAACTGATTATGAGTGGTTTTTCGTCGGTAGGATTACCGTTTAGATGGCTTCCTTATTTTGAACATCGCCATCTTTTACAAATGGATGAAAAAAGTGAATATACATGTATTCAAAATGGAACTGATGTTTATCCTCAAAAACAAGCAGGAAGTGGTATTACTACCTATCATCATCAACCGATGTTATTTCAAATTTATCCTTATGATAATAAGCTTGTAGAAAGCCTTCCAAAAGGCGTAAGTCCATATCGGATTCCTTTGTTGCCAAAACATATTCCAATGTTGTTTCGACAAGGTTCTTTTTATTTGGGTAAGAATATCAATAGTAAAGAAGATGTTTTTATTCCTACTCATCAAGCCATAATTATTTGTGCACAATATGAAATACCGCCAGTATTTTATCGTTATGTAAAAGCTTATGAAGTAAAGTATCACCAACAATTAGATATTACTTTATGCGATTTTAATCAATTAAAGTCATATCAATATGATGAAGCATTTCAAAAGAAAATTCGAAATGCTTCTTTTATTTTTACCGGTAGTGGTTTAACAGAATGCTTATATGCATTACCACTTCCAACGACGATTTGCAAAGACTTAAAAGAAAATCAATTAGTTTGTTATGTTTCACAAAAATTAAGCTATGTAGCAATGATGGAGGAAATGAAATGAATGATGATGTCGTAATGGTCAGGTGTATATCCCTTCATTACAGTTAAACGTAGATGTGTCTTTTTCGCTCTCCTTGTATGTTTATGAATTGTTAGATGCCATGATGGAATTACTACAATATTATGAAAAACCGATTATTCCGTATGTTTGTCTTTTATATTATCAAGAGGCACATTACATCCTTAATCGCAACGAATGTATACGTGATATCGGTATTATTCAAGGAGATCACTTTATTTTGTTTTAGCGTATGAGAAAGGAGAATCAGCTATGGGAATTAAAATTAATGTAGAACCAGCACAATTAGAATCTAGTGCGAGTAAAATTGAAAGTCAATGTCAAGTTTATGAAACAAACTATCGACAGCTATATGCAACGGTAGGCGAGTTATCGCAAGCTTGGAAAGGGAAAGATAATCAGTCTTTCACAACTCAAATTAAAGGGTTTGAGGCAGATTTCATTGCCATGAAGAAATTAATGCAAGAGTATGCATCTTATCTGAGAAGAGCTGCAAAAGCGTATCGTGATACTCAAAACGAACGTGCAACACTAGCACGATCTTTACATAATTAGGAGGTGAGGATATGGAGCATTTAGATATTACAATTGCGAAATTAAGTAGTGCGAGTGGTAATATTCGTCAAACCAATCAACGTTTAAATCAATGCTTACAAGAAATTAATACAGTTATGAATCAACTTTCATTGTATTGGAATTCACCAGCCTCCCTAGCGTTGAAAACACGTTTTCAAAATATGCTTCCTGTTTTTGACAACTATAAAGCAGTCGTGGAATCGTATGCTTTATTTTTAGACCAAACAGTGGAAGTATATAATACTTTAGAACAAACATTACAAAGTAATGCTGATAAGTTCTAACCAGTATCGTGCTCGATTATCAAACCTTTGTTATCAATTGTACCAACAACATGATTATTTACAATCTATGTTACAACTTTTATTACTCATGCAAGATGAAGAGGCGATTGCTTTAAGAGATTCATTTGCCAAAATGCTACAAGATAATCATTATCAAATTCAATCTATCCAAGGAATATTAAACAGTGATTTATATTGATGTAGATAAATTAAAGAATTTAGCGCAAATGATGATACAATATCAACCTATTTTAATTGATGAGGAAATTTCTAATATTTTAAATGGATTACCTTATGAGGCAATGCATATGAAAAGTAGCTTGCATCAAATAAGTAGTTATGCCCAACAAATAAGTCAACTTTATCAGCTTGTATATAAGCATATTAATACTTCTATTAGGGTATACGAAAGTTTAGAAAAGACCATTCAAAACGACCTTAATCAAGTGTTAAAAATCAAATTAGCACAAATATCTTATGATACCCATACATCACTTAGTGAAAATAAAACGTTATACTCATATTGGAAAAACGGTGTATGTGCAGGTGGTTCGATGGCTTTTTCCGCAATAGATATTCATTCGAACTATCAATCTAAATATGTAAATGCCAAACTTTCAGGGGATGTATTAAGGGCAAGTGCATCAATTGATGGCCGATTGAAGTTTACCAATGATGGTAAAACCTTTATGCCAGCATTAATTGTTAGTACAAAAGGTAGTATAGCACTTGTGCAAAGTGGTGCATCGCTCTCTTTAGGAAACCAACAAATTCATGCCGATTTTAGTGGTAATGCCGATTTAGGAATTGCATATGCAGAAGCTGAAGCAGTGTTTCGTCAGGATGAAATTACGCTAAAAGGAGATGTTGGAGCCGCAGCGATTAAAGTAAGTGGTAAAGGAAGTATTAGTTTATTCGGTGTAACAATTAGTGTAACCGCTAAGACAAGTCTTGGAAGTGTTGGGGCAGGGGTTGAATTTTCAGCCAAAGAAGGTTCTTTGTCATTTGGTGCAGATGCGGCATTACTAGCAGGAGTAGGACTTAAGTTTGATATCGACTATTAATAGGGAGGAAAAGATAAATGAATCAAAAACTAAAAGAGGATTTACTTCCCATTGGCTCTATAGTTAAGCTTTTTCAAGGAAATAAATACCTCATGGTAATGGGACGTTTTCATCGTAATTTAGAAGATGGTAAAATATTTGATTATGCAGGATGTTTATATCCTGAAGGCTATCAAGGTGGGAATTCCTATTATTTATTTCAACACCAACAAATTGAACAAATAATTTTCAGTGGATTACAAAATGAAGAAGAATTAGCTTATCGCCAATTAATGTTTTCAAAATTAGAACAGCTGAAATAATCATAAGAGTGTCTTTCTTATTCCAAGAAGGACACTTTTTTAGCTTTATTAGAATTTGCAATTTTAATCGAAATAGAGTATCATAAAAGCCAAAACAGAAAGGAATTTATGATTTTAATCATATTTAGGTGTCTTTATGTTAGAGTTAGAACAAGTTATGATGCATGTAATTAATACTGCCAATAAACAATTAGTAATATCAGAAAAAGCAAGTGATCCTTATCTTGCGATGATAAAAAAATTAATGAGTAGTAAAATTGAGAAAACATTTCGCAGTGGAGCTAGAGTAGAAGCGCCACTTAATCAAGCAAGTGAACTATATCCTTTATTACAAGATTATGAACAACATCAAGATTTTCATTTATTATCAACAAAGATTGCGCAATATTTGTATGATTTACGTTTAGAACATAATCAATATGAAAAAGTCATTCTTTGTTGTGCCTTGATTATAAAAGATGAACGTCGTTATTTATTTGTCTTAGAAAATTATTGCCAGAGTGCATTATCCTATGTTATGCAAGATGATTTAGCTTTAGAATTAGTCGCTTATGATGATATTTTATCTCCATCCATGCATAAAAATGATCATGCCTTTTTATTAGAATTAAGTAATCATCAATTATGTATATTAGAAAAAAAGACAACTTTAAATGATCAATTAAGAGGTTGGTTTAGCGATATTGTCTTAAAATGTGAATATATGGTTAGTTATGATGCATGTGTTGATACAATGAAAGAGATTAGTACACAAATATCTGAAAAATATGAGCTTCCGATTTTAGAAGTTATGCCTACTTTAAAAAGTACGATTGTAGAGAAAACCAAAATGTGTCAGCCTTTAGAAATTGATGAAATTGCCGATACTGTTTTTGGCGATGTACCTCAAGCAAAGGAAGAATTTACGCAACAGTTAGCACAAGCACGAATTCCCAAACAAGTAGATGTTGAATATGCAAAGGCAAGTCGTAAAAATCAAGTTCATCGCATTAAAACCGATAATGGAATAGAAATTGTAATTCCAGTTGATTATATGAATATGCAAGAATATTTTGAAATTGTACCACAAGAGGATGGAAGTATTTCTCTAATTCTTAAAAATATCATGCATTATAGTAGTCGCTAGATAATATCAGTTTATTTTCTGATGAAATTATGTCATAATACATCTATTGTATGAAATATACATATAATAATACAGGAGGTATTTGTGTATGAAACAAACAATGTTAATGATTGGAAATACACCACTATATCAGTGGCATGAAAATATTTATGTAAAATTAGAAAAATACAATCCTGCTGGAAGTATTAAGGATCGCGCTGTTTTGTATATGTTACAAGATGCAATTGATACGCAAAGAGTAAATAAGAATAGTGTATTAGTAGAGGCTACTAGTGGTAATACCGGAATTGCCCTAGCATTAATGGGCTCATTATATCAAATTCCAGTTAAAATCATTATGCCTGAAAGTATGAGTGAAGAACGTCGTAAATTAGTGAAAGCATATGGTGCCGAACTAATTTTGACACCAAAAGAATTAGGTATGCAAGGTAGTATTGATTGTATGAATGAATTGTTGGCAAAAAATGCGAACTATGTATCATTAAATCAATTTGAAAACCCTGCCAATATTGAAGCTCATTATCGTACAACTGCAGTTGAATTAATGAAAGAAGTACCTGATATGGATATGTTTGTGGCTTGTGTTGGAACTGGTGGAACCTTTAGCGGAATTGCGAAAGCTTTAAAGGAATATAATCCTAAAATTCGTACAGTTGCAGGAGAGCCATTATCAAGTCCGGTTTTAAGTACAAATCAAGCTGGTTCTCATGCGATTCAAGGAATTGGAGCTAATTTTGTACCAAAAAACTTTTTACGTGAATATGTCGATGATATTATGATGGTATCAGATGAAGAAGCAATTAGTGAATGTGTTCGTTTTGCTCGTGAAACAGGAATATTAGTAGGAATTAGCTCTGGTGCAAATTTAGCCTTAGCTAAACGTTTAGCAAGCTATTATCCAGAAGCTAAAATTGTTACAGTTGCACCAGATGGGGGAGAGAAATATCTCTCAGTGTTGGATTTTGAATCATGAAATGGTTAAAATGGTTACATTATAATATCCAACGTACAATGGAAGGCGATCCTGCTGCTCATTCCAAAATTGAAGTACTATTGTTATATCCTCATATTAAGGCATTGATTTTTCATCGTATATCACATTTTCTATATTGTCATCGATTATTCTTTTTGGCACGTTTAAATTCAAATATTGCCCGTAATTGGACAGGAATTGAAATTCACCCAGGGGCCGAAATTGGAAAAGGACTCATTATTGACCACGGTATGGGGGTTGTGATTGGAGAAACTGCTGTTATTGGGGATGATTGTCATATTTATCATGGAGTGACATTAGGTGGTACTGGTAAAGATAAAGGAAAACGTCACCCAACCTTAGGAAATCATGTGATGGTTGGGGCAGGTGCAAAATGCTTAGGGAATATCTATATTGGTGATAACGCAAAAATAGGTGCAAATGCTGTTGTGATCACAGATGTTCCTGCAAATACGACATTTATTGGTCTAGCAGCCAAAGATAAAAGAGCAAAATTTGGAAATTGTAATTAAAAAGAAACGATAGATTTCGTTTCTTCTTTTCAATTTGAATAGTTTATGATATATTTTATTATTATAGAAATGGTAGGTAATTAATATGTGGAAATATGAATGTAAAAAACATTTACTTTATATTGTACTAGCAATGATTGCTGGAGCTCTATTATTTGGAGTATTTGGTTTTGGAAAACAATCAATTGTATTAGCTTTAGATATGATGGAAGAAAATACTGGAATGGTGATGGAAGAATTATATCGATTAGTGGAAAATCCATTTTATTTAGCTGCTTTTGGAACCTTCTATATTGGCGGTTTTGTCAATGGACTGATGCTAATGTTTGCATTAAATCGTCGTTTTAACTTTAATTATTTTCTAATTTTAGCTATCTTTTTATTAGGTGGAGATTTTATCTTACTAGCAGGTGCGCTATTATTAATTCCAACGATTATTATTTGTTTATATGGAATGTTAACAGTGCCAAATCGCAAAGATCGTGATAATTTGAAAAAAGCAAAAGTTAGTAGTATTGCCGAATTAAAACGTCAATATGAATTACATTATAAAATCGATGAACAAGGTGTTCAAATGGGTAAAGAAGCTGCTTCTAATATGTTTAAAATTGCCATTTTAAATGTTCTTGCAGTAGGTATTTATATTATGTTAATGCTATATGTAATGGAATTTACGATTCTATTAGTAGCGGCTGGTATTTTAATGATGCTATTGTATATCGTTAATCAAATGCGTATGAAAGCCGTTGCTCCTATTGTTTCCTTGTTATATGATCAATGTGATCCAATTAAATGTGCATCTGCCATTTTTGCGATGTCAGAAAAGCTACATCGCAAAAAAACATTAACCCTAACGATTCAGTTTGCTGAAAGTATGTTGTTATTAAATGATCCGCATTTATGTATTGAAGCTTTAACCACAATTAAGCCTCATAAAGGACATGTATTTATGACATATCATTCTATTATGGCAGAAGCGTATTACTTGTTAGGTGATGAATTAATGGTGAAAACACATTATGAACAAGTAGAACAAGGGAACAATCAAGCAAACGTTAGTGAGATGTTAACAAGTCAAGTGTTAAAAGGAATTCAAAATAGAATTGATCTAATGAATCAAAATTTTGATGAAGTAAAATTATACTATCAAAAATTATACAGTGTATTATCTCGTAAATCACATTTAGTTGAATT
>JAXJYR010000195.1:0-5708 GCA_036306885.1 Longicatena sp. | reverse complement strand
TAATTCTTTTTCATCTAAAATTACTTTTCGTTCTTCGATTGCAGATGCAAATAAAGCTTTTACTTCATTTACTTTTGCACCAAAGGCAGGTCTTTCTTCTTTTGGAAGATCTTTCATTGATTTCATTACTTCTTGGATTGGACCTTTTTTACCAAGGTATAAAACACGTAATGCTTGAAGCTCACTAGCGCTTCCACACTGTTCAATTTTCGCAAGACCTTCATCTTTTAATTGTGTCAGTTTTTCCATATGATTCTTTCCTTTCTGAATATAAAAAGCCGCAAGATTACAGGAACCCTAGGCTAAGGGCGGTACCATCCTGCTTCATCTTACGACGCTCTTGATTCTAACAGATAACCGCTGTAAACGGGGGATCATTACTCCCACTCAGGGGTGAATTTCATAAACCCAACAACAAAATGACTTTCAGCAACTATCATTTCTCTCTTAGAAGTGGTTCTTTTACTACTTATCCCCGTCAACGTATTCTTATATATTATACAGAAATTATCCTTTAATTACAAGTATAAAAATATTTTCATTATTTTGCTTTAAATCTATAACATATTTTTTAAATAGAATAAAAAAATAATGAATCATCGCTACGAAATCCATTTTCTATGTTATTATATAATGCGAAGAAAATTTATTTTTATATATTGTGAGGTATTGTTATGATTGCTTTTTTAGATGCGCATAAAATGATTCAACAAAACAAAATCCTTGGTCCCCTGCCCGATAATAAAAAAATATATCGTCATGCGTTTGAAATTGCTTGGCCTAGTGCCTTAGAATCAATATTCTTAGGTTTAATTAGTGCAGTTGATACGATGATGGTTGGAAGCTTAGGAACGAGTGCCATTGCAGCGGTTGGTATCTGTACCCAACCTAAATTTATTGTAATGGCTACTTTAATTGGATTAAATACGGGTGTCAATGTGGTCATTGCTAGAAGAAAAGGTGAAAATCGCCAAGACCAAGCAAACCAAACACTACGAAATGCTTTAATTCTATCCTTTTTTCTATCCCTTCTATTTGTGTCTATCGGATTTATTTTTGCTAAACCTGCTTTATTATTTGCTGGGGCAAGTCATGAATATTTAGATTTATCGGTTATGTATTTTAGATATATAATGATTGGTACCTTTTTTCATCTTTTAGCCCTTACCATGACTGCCGCCCAAAGAGGTGCTGGAAAAACTAAAATCTCCATGACTTGTAACCTAAGTGCGAATATTGTCAATGTTATCATGAATGCCATTCTTATTAATGGATTATTCTTTTTTCCTAAATTAGGAGTACAAGGGGCAGCCATAGCGACGATGATTGGTAATATTGTCGCATTTCTGCTAGCTATTTTATCATTATTAAAAAATAATCAATATTTACATATTTCTCTTACTGATAATTGGAGTTTAGATAAAGAAACCTTAAAAGCCATTTTTAAAATATCAGTTCCTAGCTTATGTGAACAAATCTTTTTACGCATTGGATTCTTTACATATTCTAAAGCCGTCGCAAACTTAGGGACAACTGATTATGCAACACATTTAATTTGTATGAATGTCATGACCATTAGCTTTGGTCTAGGAGATGGTCTATCGGTAGCTAGTTCTACCTTAGTTGGACAAAGTCTAGGGGCGAAAAGAAGCGATATGGCAATCATCTATGGAAAAGTACTACAAAGAATTGGTTTTGTGATGTCAATGCTTTTAGGTATCTGTATAGCTTTATTTAATGATCAAATTATGCATTTATTTACAAATGATCCTATTGTGATTAAAAAAGGAGCTATTGTCTTATTAATGATTGCGTTAGTCATTCAATTTCAAGTAAGTCAAGTTATCACAATGGGATGCTTAAGAGGGGCTGGAGATGCCAAATTTGTGGCCTTCATCTCACTCATTACGATTACAATCATTCGTCCTTTAGGTACCTATGCTTTAGCTTATGGAGTTGGCTTAGGTTTAATCGGTGCTTGGCTTTCTATCTACCTCGATCAATTTACCCGTCTTATCGCAAGCAAACGGCGTTTTAATAAGGCACAATGGATTAAAATTAAAGTCTAATATAAAAGATGACACATCATTTGATATGTCATCTTTTTTGATTATTTCACTGTCACCGATTTAATTGTTGAGTAATCAGTATATACGATATATTTTACATCATCACCAGATTTATATGTTTTATATCCGCGTACTTTATAGAAGTATTTTTTACCTGTTTTCAATGCTTTATCGTTGTAGCTAGTGTCAGTCGTAGTGATTAGTTTTGTATATTTTCCTGCTTCACTCGTTGCACGATATACTTGATAGTGAGTTACACCTTCTACTTTACTCCATGTAACTTTAACCGCTTTGGTCGCAGCACTTAATTGTACTGATGGTACTAGTTTCTCTACACTACCTTTTACCGTGTTACTTGCATCGCTCATCACACGATCTACTGAGTCATAACGCCCTGCCTTTAAGACAAATTGATAGTTACCGTGTGGTAATTCTGCAGTAGTGTATGTTAATTCTTTCGCTCCTAAGGTAAGCACTTTTTTCATTTTATCATCATTACGTTTACGATATACGATGTAACGAGTTGCCCCATCAATTGGTGTCCAACTTAATGTAAAGCGTGATTTTCCAACCTTTTTAATCGATAGTTGTGGAGTACCTTCTAATTGCGTTGTACAAGCCACTATAGAAGAATATTTACCTTCTCTGTTTCCATATACTGCCGCCACTTTAAATTGATATTCTTTTCCCGTCATAACACCACTTGAAATATATGATGAATCTGTTACATTAGCTACTAATTTAAAGGTATTACTAGAATATGCTTTACGATATACATTATAGCTTTGGGCATTATTTGCTTTATCCCAAGAAAGCGTGATCGTTTTATAATCACTTGCTTGAGCTTTAACATTTTCAACATTACCAATTTTTATAATCATATTTTCTAATGTTTTGGATAAGATATCAATGGCATCATCAACTTCATTCCAAGTTCCATGTGTATAAATATTCATTGTTGTTTCAATTAATGCTTCTAAATCAAGAATACTAGCCTCATGATATAATTCTGTTTTTAAAACTTCTTTTTCTGCTAATTCGATCATTTCTGCTAATGTTTGGTGATTGTATACACTAACAACAACATAATCAATATAATCTTTATAAGTGAATGCTACTTCATGTTCTCCGGAAGAAATAAATTGTTTATCTTCAAATTGTACTTCTTCACTAACATCTTTTTCTAAATCATTTACATAAATAGCTTTCACAACGACTTCATCGCCATCAAAATAATCATTGACTTCATATTTCGTAATTCCTGAAACCTCAAAATATGCAACTTCAGGTTCTTTTACGGTAATTTCAATCGTTGTTTCTTTTCCTCCATATGCAAGTGTTAAAGTAACAGTTCCTGTGTTAATTGTATCAAAACCACTCATAGTTACTTCTTGGCTTACATCTAAAACATCACCAGTATTCATAGTAGCTTTTACTACAAGTCCTTCAGGATTAAATTGTTTGTCGCCTAAAACATATTCACTTTGATAATCACCAGAGACTTCTAATGATTCTACATATACATCTTCATTAATAATGGTTTTTGAGACTGATGTTGAGAAATCAATTTGATCTGCTACTTTAGAGGCAAATGTTAAAACATTTGTATCATCTTTTAAGGTAATGATTTCTTCTTGTGTAAAGGTATATGGTTGATTTGGTGCAAGAGTTGCGAATTCTTTACCATTTACAAATAACACAACCTCCTCGTTTGCAGCAACTGTAATTGTAATTCCTTTACCGTTTTTCAACATACCATCATGATAATCATATTCAGCTAATGGTGTTCCATCGCTATGCGTTAACGTTACATTTAAATTACCAGTTTCAATTCCAGCAATTGATTTCATAAAGCTTTCTTTGGTCGCAAATTGTGCATCAAACCAATCCAAACGTTGTTTTAACCATGTTTGTAAGGTTTCTGAATCTCTAGTAAAGCTTCCTCTTGGCCATAATTTATCATTATCAGCTCCTGATTCTGCTAAATATTCTTGTTGTTGGTCAATCGTTCCACCTTCTCTTACCATTTCTTCAATTAAATCTCGTACTTCTTGGTAACGTACTTGGGCTAATGCTAAGTAGTATGGATCTTGAACTAAGAATTTATACCATTGTTGTCCCTGTGCATTGGCTCTAAAATATAATGTTTGCCATTTATCAGTATGTTTTACATCACCCATACAAGCACTTGACCAGTCCATATCCCAGATAGGACCCATTTTTACTTTTTCCCCAATTTCTTTGTATAAATATGATGATTTTTTCATCGCATCTTCATTAAAGAATAGTTCTTGTACCATCCAATAATCAATTAATGCATCCATATCAAATAAATCACTATAGTGAACCTTCTCTCCTTGATAAAGGGAAGTATAATCTTGATCATTTTGAATCGCTGCTTCAAAGGCATTAATATATGTTTTAATCCAATTTACCATATCTGGATTAGATGCTACAAATTCAGGACCTTTAAACATCAATGGTTGGTTTAATGATGATCTAAATTTTGATACCTCATCATAGTATTCATCTAACTCAATCGCATATCCACCACTAATATCTGGAACTTCAATATCATAATCTTCTAATTTATAAGTTACTCCATTAAATACAAATGAACCAGCAGTAATATATCCCATATTTTCTACTAGATATTCTTCTAAATCACCTAATGTATCATCATCTAAACCTTCTACATCGGCAATTTCAGCCGCAACATCTTCTCCAAATCCTTCCCAGTCAAATACTGGTACACGATCTTCATCTACACGAATATGCTCACACAATTGATAGTTTCCACGTTTTGAACCGTTGATAACTACATCAACATGTACTGTTGCAGTATAAGTTAATCCCATTTCACCAGATAAATTATAAGCTAAGGTATTACGTAATAATGATGTATCGTAATAGTTTGCAAGTAATACCCAGTGTTTACTTTTACCCATTCCAAATACATTTGATTTTTTATCAAATTTTAAACGATATGGTTTTTTTGGAAGTCCCCAAGTTGAGTTTCCACGACCTTTAATTTCAGTTTTACCTGAGTATTGAGTACCCATATCTTTATATACATCGTTTGACTGAATTGTAATGACTGCATCACGATATGGTTCTTTAGTTGTAATTTCTTCGCCATTTTTAATATCAATATATACAACTGGAAGCTTAGAAATTAATTTTTGAATAGTCATTTCTTCAGAACCATTTGATAGAGTTACCTTAATTAATTTTTGTAAATCTCCGTCCTGTACATGATAAGATGTTTGGTTTCGTAAAGCGGTTTGTTCTTTATTATCAAATGTCCAAGTAATCGTATAATCTTCATCAACGCCACTTACTTCAACCTCTAATGTTTCACCAGGAACTACATATTCTTGTTTGAAGGTAATTCCAAACGTTTCTTCGCTTTCATCTGCTGCTTGTAATGTTAATGGTGCTACAAACAGAACACAAGCTAATACTCCTAGTAAAATATTATGTAAAATTGTTTTTTTCATAACTTGTTCCTTTCTGCGCTCTCTAGCGTCTTTTGCTACATTATATCATAATGATATTTTTTTGTAAGCCGTTTCAATTTTTAAAATAAAAAAAGGAGCTATCACAATAACAATTAAAATTAGTACTGTATAATAGCTC
>JAXJYR010000194.1:0-3169 GCA_036306885.1 Longicatena sp. | reverse complement strand
TATTGCATCAGTTGCTCTCCTACAGGAAGAATGTAAAATTCTTTGATATTCACTGCGGCTTTTCCAATACAATAATTCATTAACATATTAAATATGAATACATTTCTTTTACTAAGTCTGATTAGATTGGTGATATCTAATGTTTTAAAGAAAGTCATCATTGGATTAGGTGCTTTCATCCATAATTCAAAAGCTATTGCTCTTGTTGTGTCTTGTGGTTTTATTGGTTTTGCCATTATTTCACTTCCTTTTTTATTAAATATTCTTATATCTATGATTATGAAAAAAAGAAATACTTAAATAGTAGGATTATTTTTAATATAGAAAATCATGATTGTAATGATTTCTTGTAATTTCCAACTTGTAGTGTAATAAATTTAGAAGATTATCGAACTTCGTAAAAAAATGCTTGTGAAATATATATCGAAATGATAGAATAGCAAAGATAAAAATTTAAAGGAGAATTTGATATGAGTAATAAGCAACATGATGCGATTTATGATGTGAAAGAATTAGGGACTGCAAAAGTGCTTGTGTTAGGTGCACAACATTTATTTGCGATGTTTGGGGCAACGGTACTTGTGCCTATTTTAACAGGATTAGATGTATCGACAACGTTATTATTTGCAGGGATTGGAACATTATTATTCCATGCCTTAACAAAAGGAAAAGTTCCAGCATTTCTTGGTTCATCATTTGCATTTTTAGGTGGATATGCAGCGATTGCGCCCCTTTTAGAAGATGGTAGCTCAAATGTTGAAATGATTCCTTACGCATGCTTTGGGGTGGCTTGTGCAGGAGTTCTGTACTTATTAATGGCTTGGTTAATCAAAATCTTTTCTGTAAAGAAAATTATGCGTTTTTTCCCACCAATCGTTACGGGACCAATTATTATTGCGATTGGATTAACATTATCACAATCAGCAATTGATAACTGTGCAGCAAATTGGATTGTAGCTTTAGTAGCTATCGCAGTTGTCATTCTTTGTAATATTTATGGTAAAGGGATGATTAAAATTATTCCGATTTTATTAGGGGTAATTGCCTCTTATGTTGTTGGAATGATGATGGGTGAAGTTGATTTTAGCGTAATTGCGAATGCTGATTGGATTGGAATTCCAATTCATAAAGAATTGACTGTATTTGGATTATTTGATGGTGGATTTGATTCAGCATTATTAATTACTTCTGTTGTAACAATTGTGCCAATTGCGTTAGCGACAATTGTAGAACACATTGGAGATATTTCTGCTATTTCATCGACAACAGGAGTATCTTATATTAAAGAACCAGGGTTACATCGTACTTTATTAGGTGATGGGATTGCGACAGTAGTAGCGTCTTTATTTGGAGCACCAGCTAACACTACATATGGTGAAAATACTGGAGTATTAAACTTATCAAAAGTATATGATCCAAAAGTTGTACGTTTAGCGGCTTTATTTGCAATTGTGTTATCTTTCTCACCTAAAGTTGCGGCAATCATTCAAGCAATGCCAACAGCGACTGTAGGAGGAATTTCGTTAATTCTTTATGGTATGATTTCGGCAGTTGGAGTACGTAACATCGTTGAAAATAAAGTGGATTTCACAAACTCACGTAATGTTATTATTGCTGCATTAATTCTTGTACTTTCTATTGGGGTACATTACTCAGCAGCAGGGGCAATTGTGTTTCAATTAGGAAGTGTAACCATCTCATTATCAGGTTTAGCGGTAGGAGCATTAACAGGTATTGTTTTAAATATGCTTTTACCAGGTAAAGATTACGAATACGAAGAGTAAAAGAACATGAAAACGACCTCTCTATAGTAGTGAAATACTTTCAATGAGAGGTCTTTTTTATGAAATGTTATAATAATAATGCTAAGTATGTCGATAAATATGATAAGCTATTATAGTTGTTAAAGATGAGGGGGATGAAAATGAAAAAAACGAATATAAGTGTGTTATTACCGATTGCCGTATTTTTAGTTTTATTTTTAGGAATTGGTATGATTACCAAAGATTTTTATAAAATGCCAGCAATTGTCGCTTTTTTAATTGCGTTAATGGTGGCGATGTTTCAAAATAAACAATTATCATTTGATGATAAAATCAAAGTCATTGCGAAAAGTGTAGGTGATGAAAATGTTATTACAATGTGCTTAATCTTTTTAGCTGCTGGGGCTTTTTCAGGTGCTGTTAGTGCGAGTGGTGGAGCAGAAAGTGTTGTCAACTTCGGATTATCAATTATTCCAGGCCATTTTGCGGTTGTTGGTTTATTTGTGATAGGATGCTTTATCTCTTTATCAATGGGGACAAGTATGGGAACCATTGCGACATTAGCACCAATCGCAATCGGAATAAGTCAAAATACGGGGTTTTCACTAGCGATTTGTATGGGGTCAGTAGTATGTGGGGCGATGTTTGGAGATAATTTATCGATGATTTCTGATACTACTATCGCTGCAGTAAAAACCCAAGGGTGTGAAATGAAGGATAAATTTAAAGAAAACTTCTTGATTGTCTTACCGGCAGCTCTTTTAAGTATTATGGTCTTTTATTTTTTAACCAAAGATTTAAATTATCTTGCGACAAGTGAATTAAGCTATCAGTTTATAAAAATACTTCCATACATATTAGTATTGGTAGGTGCATTGATGGGAGTAAATGTATTCATCGTGTTAATTGGAGGTACCATCTTATCTTTAATCATTGGGGTTGGAAGTGGTACAATTGCCTTTTTAGATATGTTTAATGTTGTTGGGGATGGTATTGTAGGAATGTATGATATTACAGTGATTTCGATTGTTGTAAGTTGTATTGTAGGACTAGTTAAGGAAAATGGTGGAATCGAATACATCTTAGCCCTGATATCATCTAAAATTAAATCTGCAAAAGGTGCAGAGCTAGGGATCGCATTGATTGTCTTTTTAGTTGATTGTTGTACTGCCAACAATACCTTAGCGATTATTATGAGTGGACCAATTGCCAAAGAAATTGGAGAACAGTACCAAGTTCCTAAAACACGCTGTGCATCCTTATTAGATATTTTCGCAAGCGTTGGGCAAGGAGTGATTCCATATGGGGCACAATTATTAAGTGCTGCCAGTTTATGTGGGTTATCGGTGATGGAAATTATGCCTTATCTATATTATCCAATTTTTATGGCATGCAGTGCTTTTCTT
>JAXJYR010000193.1:0-3471 GCA_036306885.1 Longicatena sp. | reverse complement strand
GGAATAAACATCTTCAATAATAGAAGTCACCGTACTTTTTCCATTTGTACCAGTTACGGCAAATACTTCTAATTTATGACTAGGATTACCATAAAAAATAGAAGCTAATTGATTTAAAGTTTTCATTACATTTTCTACTTTAATATACGCAATTCCTTTTTTCATGTCATCGAAATCTTTACTATGTACAATCGCAACTGCACCTTTTTCAATAACATCATTTACAAAGTTGTGACCATCAAAATTCATCCCCTCCATACAAAAATACATTTGTTGAGGTTTGATTAAACGTGAATCACTACATAATCCACTAATTTCGATGTCTGGAGCTCCTTGAATAAGTTCACTTAATTTCATCTAAATCCTCCTAAACAATAGTTCCATATAAAGAACCATTTTCATAATGAGTGATATACACATCCTTCATTTGATTAATGTCTGATGCACACCCTTTTACTTTCACTAAGAAATACTCACTGGCATGACCACTAAGTACATCATCGTGAATTGTTTCCATTAAAACCTTTAATGTTTTACCGATAAATTGACGTTGGTAAGCTTCATATAAATGATCACTTAAGCTTGATAAAGCTTTTACCCGTTGTTTTTTGGTTTTATTATCCCATTGTCCTGGCATTTTCGCAGCTGGTGTATTATCACGCTTAGAGAATGGGAATACGTGCAAGAAGCTAAATTTTAACGCTTCAATATTTTGTAGTGTTTCATTAAACTCTGCTTCACTTTCACCAGGGAAACCTACAATCACATCACTTGATATTGAAATATCAGGGATTAAACTACGTATATAATCCATGCGTTCCCTAAAGTATTGCATATCATATTGACGATTCATACGTTTTAAAACATTATCTTGTGCACTTTGAATTGGAATGTGTAGATTTCTTCCAATTTTAGGCTCATTGGCGATGAATTGTAATAATTCATCACTTAATTCATTCATTTCAATACTTGAAATACGGATCCGTTCTAATCCTTCTATTTTTACTAATTCCTTTAATAAAGTCAATAAATTCGTATCAATATCTCTTCCATAGCGTCCTGTATGAATCCCACTTAAGACAATTTCTTTATGATGCAATACTAACTGTTTTGCTTGTGCTACAACCTCTGCTAATGGCATACTACGTTCCATTCCACGAGCATAAGGTATAATACAATAGCTACAAAATTGATTACAACCATCTTGAATCTTTAAAAACGCACGACATTGATGCATAAATTGTTGCAAACTCATACTTTCAAACACACTATATTGTCTTACATTTTCAAAGCTTACTTGTACTTGTTTCCCTGCTAACGCCGCTTCAATCGCATCCGCTAATTCATTTTTATGCGATGAACCAATTAATACATCAATTCCTTCTTTTTCTAAGGCAGCGGCATGAGTTTGGGCATAGCATCCACATACAGCGATAATCGCATTGGGATTTAAAGCTTTCGCTTGATGAATTTTTTGACGACTTTTCGCAGCCGCCGTATTTGTAACTGCACATGTATTAATTACATATACATCCGCAGCCTCTTTTTGACTAACACATTGATAACCTTTATCACTTAAAGCTTTTTCATATACAGCTGATTCATAGGCATTTACTTTACACCCTAATGTCATCATTGCAAATGTTGTCATAAAACACCTTTCTTTCTTGCATAGCGTAATAATGCTTTTTCGCATTTTTTACTTACTAAATTACACATTAAAATAATCTCTAATAATTCTTTAAAATCTTCTTCTAATAAACATTTTCCAATCATATGGGCAATCGCTTCTGGAATATCTTTATTCTTTTCAATTGCGACTGATTGAATAAAATGATCATCCTTAAAAATATAAAAGCGTGAAATGGTTGGATGATATAAAACATAATCATAATCATCACGATGATAAGCTTCTTTTAAAGAAGTAAAGCCATGAATATAACGATGATATCCATATAGCTGATAATCCAGCATAATTTTAAAATCACGAATACATCTACGATATGGACGATGGTCTAACATTACCAGTTCATCACGATAAATACGATTGATACGTGTATCAAAACAAGGTAAATAGATTAGTTGACCTTCCCAATCAAATACCGGTAGTAAATCTATTTTATCCTTTAACACTAGCTCAACTTGTTGTTTACGTTGGGCAAAATTCATATGTTCCCAATAATCTTGCATATCGGTATATACTTGAAAAAAGATTTTCTCAAAGACACGTTTAGAACGTAAAGAACGAACTAAAAGTTCAACATTAAAATAATCTATTTCATTTGTCATCTCGAAATCAAGCTTTACTTTCTTTAAAGCATTCATTCTTTTTTTATGCTTGCGTTTATAGCTTCTTTGTTGAATTAACGTCTGTTTATGATATCGTTGTAAAATTTGAATCACTTTTTGCATGTTAATCTTCCTTTTTAACAATAATGATAATCAATCATGGTAATGGCAGCCATTGCGGCTGTTTCAGCTCGTAAAATACGGCCTCCTAATGATACACGAATAAATCCAGCTTGTTCAAAAGTAGCTACTTCATCTTCACTAAAGCCACCTTCACATCCAATGACCACAGCTACACTTTTCACATCTTGCGCATTCGATAATACGTCTTTAATATGTTGTGATTTTACATCAGCACTTTCATATGCAATTAATTTGATATCTGCATCTAACATATCGCGACATTGTAGAAGTGTAGACATTGGTGCTAATTCTACTAATGAACTACGTTTACATTGTTCACAGGCTTCTAATAAGATTTTACGATAACGATTCATTTTTTTCTCGTTATTTTCTTCCTTCGCTTTTACCACACAGCGTTTAGAGAAAAATGGAATAATTCGTTTTACTCCTAATTCTGCAGCCTTCATTAATAAAAAATCCCATTTATCTTTTTTTATCATTGCCATTCCTAAATGAATGTCAACTGAAGTTTGACTCACATCTTCTTTTAATTCTTCACAAATCACATAAGTATCTTTGCCTTCTATTAAAACTTTACCATAATATTGTTCTTGTCCATTCGCAATAAAGACACAATCATCATTTTTCATTCTTAATACATGGACAATATGATGCGATGCATCCTCATTCATTTTAATTTTAGCTCCGATAAATAATGATTCTTCGACAAAATATTGTTGCATAACATCACCCCATTATCTTATTTATTTTATCACAGATACATAATAATTCAATCTTTTCTATCATTTCCTGATAAACACATAGAAAAAAAGGAGATGAACTCCTTTTATTGCACTATTTATTTTTCATTTTACCATTTAAGGCAATCGCCTTTAATTGTTGCACCTCAAATGGTTTTAATCGACGATATTCTCCTTGAGATAAATCATTTACCTTTAGGAAGGCTAATCGAGTACGATGTAAACGACGTACTTTATAGCCTAATGCTTCCATCATACGTTTTACTTGGTGATAACGTCCTTCATAGATGGTCATATC
>JAXJYR010000192.1:0-1234 GCA_036306885.1 Longicatena sp. | reverse complement strand
TGGTTATGGTGCATGGTGGTTTATTCAACCTTGTCTACAATCAGGATGTTCAGCTATCTTTAGTAAGATTGATGTTATTACGAAAATGAAATTCCCAGTATCAGTATTACCAGCTACGGTATGTGCGAAAGAAATGTTTAACCACTTCTGTATGATGTTAATTGTGTTTGTGACATTATTAATCAGTGGACATTTTCCGAACTTATATTGGATTCAATTATTTTATTATATGCTTTGTGCCTTTGCGTTTGCGGAAGCGATGTCTTTAATTTTAAGTGTTCTGACAATGCTTTGGCGTGACATGCGTAAATTAATTACATCTTTAATGCGTATGTTAATGTATTTCTCACCAATTATTTGGGATTGTACCTTCCCAACAACGATTCCTGGACACGAAATTTTAAACGTATTAATTAAATTAAATCCAGTACATTATATTATTAATGGATATCGTGAAAGTATTTTCTACAACAAATGCTTCTGGGAACACCCAGCTCAAACGCTATACTTCTGGGGAATCACATTTGCGATTTTCTGCCTAGGAAGTGTATTAATGTACAAATTCAAACGTAAATTTATTGATATGATTTAGAGGTATAGATATGACAAAAGATACAAATCAAGAATATGCAATTATTATGGATAATGTTTCCAAAATTTATAAACTAAAGAAAAAAGAAGGAGAAAAAACACCAGGACAACGTTTCTATGCACTAAAGGATATTAGTGTTAAAATCAAAAAAGGAGATGTTGTGGGGATTTTAGGAACAAATGGTTCAGGGAAATCGACAATGTCAGTAATCTTATCAGGAATTTCTGATATTGATGAAGGAACTTTAACAATTAATGGAGAACAAGCAATGATTTCCATTAATACGGGATTAAACCAACAATTAACAGGATTAGAAAATATTAATGTAAAAGGTGCATTAATGGGATTTAATAAAAAACGTATTCAAGAAATTACCGATGGAGTGATTGAGTTTGCGGAATTAGGGGACTTCTTATACCAACCAGTAAAAAAATATTCTAGTGGGATGAAATCACGATTAGGATTCTCTATCTCATTAGCTTTAAATCCTGATATCTTTATTGTCGATGAAGCGTTATCAGTAGGAGATAAAGGGTTCGCCCAAAAATGTATTAACCGTATGATGGAGCTTCGTGATAAAGAAGATAAAACGATTTTATTCGTATCACACTCATTACCACAAGTACGTTCTTTCTGTAAAAC
>JAXJYR010000191.1:0-6496 GCA_036306885.1 Longicatena sp. | reverse complement strand
TGGTTGATAAGTAAAGGTAAATGGTTTTACAATTTCTCCAATTCCTTGTACCTGGGCAGGAGTAGAGTATACACAAAATGGCACATCGGCTCCTACTTTTTTTCCAAGCATACTTAATTCTTCAATACTTACATCAAGATGACATAAGTTCGCAATCGCACGCATCACGGCAGCCGCATCGGCACTACCTCCTGCCATTCCGGCTTGTGATGGAATTTGTTTATGTAAAATAATTTTAAATTTTTCTTTTAATTGATAAGTTTCAATCATTAAATTACGTGCTTTGATAATTGTATTATGTTCATCCATCGCTACACTTAAATCATCACTATAGGCTTCATGTTGCTCACTAATACTAATTTCTAAGGTATCGTGAAGCTGTAAAGGTAACATAATCATATCTAAGTTATGGTAACCATCGGCACGTTTATTGACAACATCTAAGCATAAGTTAATTTTGGCATAAGCTTTTTCTATCATCGATTCATCACCTCATATAAATGCATAAACTCTTCTAATGTAAGCGTCTCAGCTCTTCTTTTTTCATCAATTTGCGCATCCACTAACAATTGTTTGGCTTTTTCTTTATCCCCAAAGTATTCACCTAAATTATTGTAGATGGTTTTACGACGTTGTTTGAAACAAGCCTTTACTAATTCAAAGAACTCATTTTCATTTTCAATTGTTTGTGGTTTAAAGCGAAATTGTAGTACCGCAGAATCTACATTTGGCTTTGGCATAAAAACATTTTTAGGCACATTCATCACTTTACTCATTTCACAACGATAACTACTGATTACACTAAGGGCATTATAGTCTTTCGTATTCACACGGGCAATAAAACGATCTGCGACTTCTTTTTGCATCATTACTGTAATCGCATCGACTTTTTCCTGCGCTTCAAATAACTTAAATAAAATAGGTGTTGTAATGTAGTATGGTAAGTTGGCAGCTACTACTACATCATAACCATTACTACGACATTCCTTTACATAAGCATCAAAGTCAACCGTTAAAAAGTCTTGTAAAATAACATTCCAATTATCATATTCTTGTAACGTATCACTTAATACACTTGGAATACGCTCATCAATTTCAAAACAAGTTACTTTTTTACCATATTCACATAAATATTGTGTTAATGCTCCAATCCCTGGACCAATTTCAAACACTGCACAGTTTTCACTCACCATTGCACTACGGGCAATTTTATCTACTACCCCACTATCAATCAAAAAGTTTTGACCGAAATTCTTCTTCGCATACATCCCGTGTTTTTCTAAAATCGCTTTGGTACGAGATGGTATCGCAATCGGTTTATCAATCATTTTAAATCCTCCATTAGTTTTATAATATCTTCTTTACAAAGACGTAACATATTTAATCTTTTATATAATGTTTTCGCATTTGGTTTCCCTAAATGTAATTTCTTAGCAATATGACATCGACGTATCATCGCATCATCGCAACCATTAAACCCTAAGGCGATGTAATCATCATAGGATAATGTTTCTGTCGCATCACTTTCATATGTAAATAAATGCGATAGTGCTTCTTCTAAATCGGCTTTGGTTGCGTGTTCTACCCCAACCTTTTTACTTGTTTTGGCTTTATTTTTTTCAATATAAGCATTCTGACAACCATCGATTTTTTGATTGATTGTTGTTCGTATTTTTTCTCCTGGATAATCTGGATCGGTAAAAATAATAACACCACGCTTTTCTTTAGCGAGTGCAATCTGAGCTAATATTTCTTTACCTAAATGCGTACCATGTGTTTCAATCGTGTCACAATCAAAATAACTTTTTAACACATTGGTATCATTTTTTCCTTCTACCACAATCACTTGTTTAATACGCATATTATCACCTGTAGTTATTGTATCACAACATAAAAAAACCATCAATTGTACGATACGAACATTGATTAAAATGAATATGATAACATTTAACTTGATGTGAATGATATCTTTATCATCTCTTACATCTAATGGAGAGTTTATATAAAAAAACTGACACTTATGATTCCTAAAATAATCTCTAAGTGTCAAGTTTGAAAATTCGAACAAATCGTTCAGTATATGTATTTTATAAATGTAATGTTAACAAATATTTATTTGATTGAGTTAACAACAAAATACAACAATAGATGAAATCGCAAATAATTCCGTCCATACATAATATTTAAGTCTTTGATAAAAAGTAAGTGAATTGTTTGATATCATTTGTTTATAATTATGACATACAAACGGTAATGCAAATCCATCAAATGTTAAAGCGATGTGACAAAAAGCCCATATATGTGTTTTATCATAAAAACCTTGAAATTTAGTAAATATCTGTGAAAAAAAGAGATAGCATAAAAAAGCAAGATTTACTAAGAAAATATATTGTTTCCACTTTTTATCATGATTATGTAAATATAAATCAAATGTAATCGGAAGTAAGATGATTAATATCGAGAAAATAATAAATCCTAAATTTGTATTACGAGAAAAGTAAACCAATAAAGTTCCAATGACAAATATTATCCAATAAAATAATACACTCACACTATAACCCCCTCATTCATTTGTTTGTTTTTTTCTGCACAAATAAAAGTGAAATTTGGTATTGAATTAGTCGTAAAGAAACACATAGATAAACATGATAACAATTTAATACTATTTTTGATCATTTTATACTCCTCCATTCAAAACATAAAATTTATAGAGCTCATTAAATGTTTATATTTCTACTTATATATAACATACCATTTCATTTTCTGTCTACATTTCTAACAAATAAAAACAATGCTTTTTTCGTGAAATTTTAGTGTATTTTATAGTGTTAGAAGAAATATTTACTTAACAAAACACAATATTATAATAGTATTCATTTATATCACACCATTATTTTATGTTATCTTTTTAAAGCGTTTGATTTAAAAGATTTATCATTTTTTTCAAACAAATAAGAAAATCTACTTAATCGTAATCATTCGATAAAACAATGTTTTATTTAGATATAAATTGATTCTAGCTATCATAAAAGACTAGAAATGATGATATTCCATAATTTCTAGTCTTGTTTTTTGTTTCGTAAGAAAGAATACGATACATAATAATCAAAGTAATGCATCGTCCTTTACGAGTTCATCGCAAAGGTATTTCAAATAATACTTAATTTTCTCTTTATATATATTATATACATACAAAAAATATACATACAAAAAAATCATTATTCTATATAAATAAAAAGACGATATTTCATCGCCTTATTCAATCGCACAACTTCCATAGCCTGTATTTCCTCCATAACGGATGATTTCAGCTACTGCTTGTGTATTCGCTACTTTTTGTACATAGGAAGAATTTTCCCATCCTGTATATAAATCAATGTGGTTTCCATAAATTGCACCACCACGATCTAATACAATTGCATAATATGGTTCATCTGGTGAAATACCTGCACCTGATAATCCGTGATTTTCGATTTTGATAATAGAACACATTGGAATGCTTGGGTCAGCCGCAATAATGTAATATGGACCATATTGAATACCTGGTTGCCATTCACCATTTACCAATACTCCAGCATTGGCATCTAAAGTAACACCATGCGCTGTTCCTCCACGTCCATCTTCACCTCCACAACCATAGCAATCTACACCATAGGTTGTCGTATATGGATAAAAAGTACGTGCTTCCTTTTCTTTTTGACGTTTGATTTCTTCTTGTCTTTTGCGTTCTGCTTCTTGTCTTTTACGCTCTGCTTCTTGAATACGACGATATTTCTCTTTAATCGGCGCACCCTTTTCTTCTAATGCTTGAGCCGTACGTAATTCACCACGACTCTTTAAAGTAATAAGTTGAACTGGTTCAACGACTTTTAACTGTTCAGTTTGTACTACGGGATTTTCAATGTTGACATTCACCGCAACATTGCTGGCACTCGCACATCCACATAAAATGAATACACTGATGAAGAAAGCGAATTTAATTCGTTTAAGATTCATAGTTTTCCTCCTTATTGGGACATGATATAGTCTAGCATACTTTTAAAAACTTGTCCATTTTTTTATTTTATTCACATTGTTTCAACCCTTATTATTCCCCATAAACTTTATTTTATGCATTTTCATCAAAAACATCCTCGAATTATCGAACATTTCGCCCATTTTGTTGAAATTACAACTTGTTATAAAAACACCGTTTTTCACAAGTGTCTTTCATATCATACGCTTTTAAATAGTTTAAAATAAAATGTATGTGCTTTCACTCGTATCTTTGTGAAATCACCATTTTTCCATATTTTTCCATACTTTTCTATTGTTTATTTATTTTCAGTATATGCTTTCATGTTGATTTTATTCGATAAGTTTATATTTAAAGAAAAATATATAATGAAAAAAATTTTTTAATTTTTTTACTTTTTTCTCTTATTCATAATAAAAAGCCACCTTTTTAGTGGCTTGTCTAACTATTTTTATTTATGTTGAAAGCTTAAATCACTTACAAAATTTAAGTTTAAATCATAAATAATTTCTTTTTGGACGATTTCAAAAGCTTTAAAATCACCATATTTACTAGGTGCATGTGCATCTAAACCATACACTACCCCAACATCATATTGAGCGACAATTTCCCAAAACTTACGATATGGATATAGGTAGCGACACTCTTCTCCTTTTTGAACCTTACCATATTTTAAACCATTGAGGTTTACTTCTAATAAAATATGATTACGCATAGCAGCTTGGACAATGCGATGACTTGCCTCTTCGCACGCTTTACTAAACACTTCTTTTCCATACATAAACAAATCAGGATGAGCGATAATATCGACAATTTGGGCATCACATGCGTCTTCTACCATACTTGCATATAATAAAACATCTTCATCACTTACATGATCATAAAAATAATTTTCAACATCTAAGGTATATGTATGTTCTCCTAAAATTAAATAGTCAAATTGTTGGCGATAAGCTTTTAATTCTTCAGCGCGTTCAGGGATCCATTCTACTTCTAATCCTTTAAAAATTTCGATTTGTCCCTGATACTTTTGTTGCAGATATTCAATGGATTGAATATATTCATCTAGTTCTTCTACTCTCATACGTTCATGTGGGTCATATCCATTGATATAAGGCGCATGATCACTAAACCCCATTACTTCATATCCATTTTTAATTGCCGCTTGAACATAGGCTTCATCGCTTCCTCCTGCATGTCCACAACGACTTGTGTGAGAATGAAAATTAAATTTTTGTTGCATTTTATTCACCTACAATTCTTCCTCATAGCTAAATCCTAATCCTTGTACCTCATGTGTATTTGTCACGATCACAAAGGCTTCACTATCTTCATGGGCAATCATTCTCTGTAGCTGTGGTAATTGTTTTTTCGCCACGACAACCATAAGCACTGGTTTTTTCTCATTAGAATAACCACCCATCGCTTCAATAATGGTTGTCCCGCGTTCTAACAAATCATGTACCTTAGTTTTAATTTCATCATATTTATTCGAAATAATCATTACATTCATTGCGTCATGACCACCTATCAACATCGCCTTATTAATCATAAAGCTAGATACCCAAACGGATAAAATCCCTGTTAAAGCTGCCTGTAGACCATGAATACTTAGACCTAAAAGCACGGTTAAGGCATCAGTAATGGTAATTAAAACAGGTAAGGAAATATGTGTATACTTATTTAAAATCAGTGGTGGAATATCCATTCCTCCAGTACTTGCGCCAGTTTTAAATACTAAACCAACTCCAAACCCCATCAATGCACCACCATAAATTGTCGCTAAATATTTATCCATTAAAAAGCTATCTACCCATCCATTGGCTTCAATCATCCATGATAGGAACGATATCATCAATGGATAGACAACCGTAGATAATACTGTTTTCATCGCAAAACGTCTTCCTAACACAATCGCTCCAACAATAAATAAAATGACTGTTAGTCCATTAATCAATAATGTTTCCTCCATTTGAATCAATGGTCCAATCGCCACCGCAATCCCTGCCAATCCACCAGTTAATACATTATTCGGTAAAATAAAGCAAGTTACTCCGATTGCTAGAATAAAGTTCCCTAAAATAATCAGTAAAACTTCTAAAATAAAATCTTTTTTTTCAAAAAACATGAAATCACCCCTATAAAACAACATATATATTATAGGATAAATTAAGAAAAAAACCAATTATGGAAGTTCGCAAATAAGCTTTTTGGTTGTACTTGGGGTAAACAAATTTGATAAGCATCTAAAGTTCCTCTAATAACCTCACCTTTCCCATCGCCCTCGACAATTTTCAATTCTCGATCAAACGTTATTTTTAAATTATCTTGTACTTGAAAATAACTCAAATTACTTCGTAACATACTAAGATAGGACATCTCATGGATTCCTTGAACTAATTCTGTATACTTTTCTTCAATTTCCGCCTTTAGGGGATATGTTGCTTGGGTGTGACTATCATATGTAATTTCAAATTGAAT